>CAKUNY010000067.1 GCA_934668605.1 uncultured Oscillospiraceae bacterium
CTCTTAGATGGTAAAACATTGGGGCTAACGCAAAACCTTAGAAAGAGGCGATTTTCTATGAATCGGGACCTGACGGTCGGAAAACCGGAGCGCGTGCTGTGGCAATACTGCATGCCGCTGTTCGGAAGCGTGATTTTTCAGCAGCTTTACAATCTGGCGGACAGCTTTGTCGCCGGTAAATTCATTGGAGAAGAGGCGCTTGCCGCCGTCGGCAACAGCTACGAGATCACGCTCATCTTCATAGCCTTTGCCTTCGGCTGCAACATCGGCTGCTCGGTCATTGTCGCGCAGCTGTTCGGCGCGAAGGAATACCGCGATATGAAAACGGCGGTGTCGACGACGATGGTGCTGAGCACGGCCACGTGCGCGGTGCTGATGGCGATCGGCCTCGGGCTGTGTACGCCGCTGCTTGCGCTCATCCACACGCCGGAAAACATTCTCGCGGACTCGAGGCTGTATCTTCGCATCTATGTGCTCGGTCTTCCGTTCGTCTTTTTCTACAATGTGGCGACGGGCATTTTCTCGGCGCTGGGCGACTCCAAAACGCCCTTCTGGTTTCTGGCCGCGTCGTCGCTTTCCAATATTTTTGTCGACATCCTGTTCGTCACGACGTTCCGGATGGGCGTTGCCGGTGTGGCGTGGGCGACGTTTTTGTGCCAGTGCGTCAGCTGCGTGCTGGCGGTCGCGGTGGTCTTCCGGCGGCTGTCGAAGGTCGAGGGCGCGGAAAAAGCGCCGGTGTTTTCCGGCAGGATCTTGCAGCGGATCTTGCGCATCGCCATCCCAAGCGTCTTGCAGCAGAGCTTCATTTCCGTCGGCAATATCATTTTGCAGGGCGTGATCAACACCTTCGGCTCCGGCGTCATTGCCGGGTATTCCGCGGGCGTGAAGCTCAACAACCTCGTCATCACGTCCTTTACAACGCTCGGAAACGGCATTTCGAACTACACCGCGCAGAATATCGGAGCCGGAAAGCTCTCGCGCGTCAAAGAGGGCTTCCGCGCGGGGCTCAAGCTCGTCTGGGCGCTGAGTCTGCCGATGATGCTTCTATACGTATTTTGCGGCGGGGCGCTTATCCATATTTTCATCGACGCGCCGACCGAAACGGCCTTGCAGACGGCGGTGACGTATCTGCGGATTTTGTCGCCGTTCTATTTTGTCGTCTCGGCAAAGCTCGTGGCCGACGGCATTCTGCGAGGCGGCGGCGTGATGGGAAAGTTTATGATCTCGACGTTCACGGACTTGATTCTTCGCGTGGCGATCGCCGTGGTGCTGTCGAAAACGGCGCTTGGCGCGACGGGGATCTGGTGCGCGTGGCCGGTCGGCTGGACGGTCGCAACGACGCTTTCGGTGCTCTTTTATAAGCAGGGCTACTGGAACCGCGCGCAGGAAAACACGAAGGAGTAACAAAGCATGGACATCTGGCAGACGCTTTATGAAAAGGCAAGGGCGCAGTATCACCCGGAGGAGGTTTCGCCGTTTGTCTACGCGCACCATGTGGTCTGCGCGCTGGAAAGTGAAAACGGGGAAATTTTCACGGGCTTCTGCATCGAAAGCTGCTGCGGCGTGATGGATCTTTGCGCCGAGCGCGTCGCGGGACTCAATATGTATGTGAACAGCGGCCAGACAGTCGTCCGGCGTCTCATCGCCTTTCGGGAGAAAGCGCCCGATGGCGGCGGAAGCGGGATGCCGTGCGGCGCGTGCCGGGAGTTTTTCATGCAGCTCTCGAAACGAAACCGCGATATGGAGATCCTGGTCGACTTTGATACGCGCGAAACCGTCCGGCTGGGAGAGCTGATGCCCAGCTGGTGGGGCGACGAACGATACGAGCAGGCAAAACAGAACGAAGAATAGACTTTTTTCGGCAGCCGCCGCTTTCTTCACGGGAAGCGGCGGCTGCCGTATTTTCTACATAAAAAAGCGTGAAAATCAGGAAACTATATGGTATGATAAGAAAAAAGAGCGGGAAATGAGAAAGGAGCGGCGGCATGGACAAACAGAATCTTCTGAGCGTTGTGGTCGCGGACGATGAGCAGGAGCTGCTCGGCGCGGTCTGCCAGCTCATCGACTGGGAGGGCATCGGCTTTCAGCTTGTCGGAAGAGCCAGCAACGGGCTCGACGCGCTGCAATTGGTAGAGGAATTGCAGCCGGACTTTCTGCTGACGGATATCCACATGCCGTTCATCTCCGGGACGGCGCTGGCTGCGCAGGTCAAGGCCGTGCAGCCGCTCATTCAGGTGGCGTTTTTGAGCGGGTACGACGAGTTTGAATACGCGCAGCAGGGCATTGCCTGCGAGGTGATCGCGTATCTGCTCAAGCCCATTTCTATGGCGCGGCTGACGCAGGAGCTCATTGAAATTCACCGGAAGATCGAGAAAAAGCAGGCGGATTTTTCGGCCGCGCGGCAGGATTCAGCCAACCATCAGGCCGTCGCGGCGGCAATGCTGCTCGACTGCTATTTTTACGCCGGACGCGAGCAGAATCTCAAAGCCCTTTCGCGCATGGGGCTGGAGCCGGACGCGGTTCGGAGCGTGACGGTGGCGGCGCTTTCCGGCGGGGATGCGGACGAGCGGGCCTGCCAGACGGCGCTTGGCGCGGCGGAGAAATTTCTCTCGCGGCAATACCCGTGCCGGGGCTTTTGCAGCGCGGGGCGGATCGTGCTGCTGCTTACTTCGGAGGGCGGCTTTTTGCAGCTGCATGCGGCCATCGACGAGCTGCGCCGCGCGCTCAAGCGGACGCTGGGGCTGGATGTAAGCGCCGGTATCAGCAAGGAGCACGCGCCGGACGCGGATTTTCACGAGGCCTATAAAGAGGCGATGGAGGCGCTCAAAACCGCGGAGACGGAAAGCGGCTTCTGCGCCGCCGACGGGCAGAGCGGCATTGACCAGCTGTGCGGCAGAGTGCTGCAAATCATCGATAAGGAATACATGGACGAGACGCTGACGCTCCAGTCGGTGAGCGACCGCCTGCATGTGAGCGCGAGCTATCTCGGCCCCAACATCAAAAAGAACGCGGGAGACACGTTCATCAACCTCCTCATTCGGAAGCGGATGGCGGTGGCGCTCAACCTTCTGCAAAACAGCGACAGCCGCATCGCGGAAATCGCCCGCCGCTGCGGGTATTCCGACCAGAGCTATTTTGGCTACTGCTTCAAAAAGTTCTACGGCGTTTCACCCGCCAAAATGCGGCAGGAGCGCGAGCAGAAGGGAGCCCACGCATGAAAAAGCGAAGCCTCAGCATGAACCAGATCATGATCTTGTCGCTGACGGCGATCGTGGTCGGGATTCTCGGGTGCGCCATCGCGTTCTTTCTGCAAACGTATCAGCGCTCGCTCATCCGCAACGCGCAGACCGACGGCCGGCGCACCATTTCGCAGGCAGCCAGCACCGTCGACGGATATCTCAGCGATATGAACAACGTCATGGAGCTGCTGGCAGACGAGCTCGTCACGCCGTCTGACGACCGGGAGCACTTTTTTGAGACGTTTCTTAAAATCCGCCCCGACGTGGTCGCCGTGACGATTTACGACGAGGCAGGGTATCTCATGAACTGCTACAGCCTGGATCACGAGGTGCGGCCGGTCGTGCGGGAAAACCTGTCGTTCGACCGGTCGATGCTGGACGTGTACGCCGATGGCTATGTCTCCGCGCCGCACGTGATGTCGCTTTTTGAGGGATACTATCCGTGGGTCGTGACGATCATCCGCCCGGTGGACGCGGGCAAGTGGGAAAAGTGGGTGGCCGTCGACATCAGCTGTACGAACATCTCCTCCTATATTAACGGCATCGGCATCGGCCAGCGCGGGTACTGCTTTCTCGAGGACACGAACGGAAACATCGTCTACCATCCCCAGCAGCAGCTGATCTACTCCGACTTAAAGCAGGAAAATACCGCCCTCATTTCGACGCTCGACGACGGCAGCCACGTGATCGGCACGATGATCTACACCGTGCAGACGCTCAGAAGCGGTAACTGGCGCGTGGTGGGCGTGAGCTTTGTGCAGGAGATCATCACGGACAATCTGCGCGAGATCGCAAGGCTTCTGGCGCTGGCGGCGATCGCGATCGTGGCGGCGACGCTCGCGGTGAGCGTTCTGTTTTCCAGAGTCCTTTCCCGCCCGATCCACGACCTGATTTCCGCGATGGCGCAGTTTGAAAAGAACGCGGACAACTTTGTCTATGAGCCCGTCTCCGGCGTGCGCGAGGTGCAGAATCTGTCGTCGTCCTTTGCGCATATGGTGCGGAAAATTCAGCAGCTCATGGCGACCGTGCGCGCCGAAGAGGTGAACCTCCGCAAAACGGAGCTCAAGGCCTTGCAGGCGCAGATCAACCCGCATTTTCTTTACAATACGCTCGACTCGATTTCCTGGATGTGCGAGCAGGGGAAGAATCAGGACGCGGTTGTGATGGTCAACGCGCTGGCGCAGCTGTTTCGCATCAGCATCAGCAAGGGACACGAGCTCATTCCCATCCGCAGCGAGGTGCAGCACGCGAAGAGCTACCTGCAAATCCAGTCTGTGCGGTATAAAGACCAGTTTTCCTATCGCTTCGAGGTCGACGAGAGCTGCCTCGATTACCTCTGCAACAAGATTACCCTCCAGCCGATCATCGAAAACGCGATTTACCACGGCATCAACGGCCTTGTAGACGAGGGCGAGATCGTCATTCGCATCGAATCGCAGGGGGACGACATTGTAGCGACCGTCGAGGATAACGGCGTGGGCATGGAGAAAGAGCAGATCGAGGCGATTTTCCGCCGCAGCGACGCCAAATCCGGCATCGGCATCAAGAACGTCAACGACCGGCTCAAAATCTGGTTCGGAGACGCGTACGGCATTACGATCGAGAGCGTCCCCGACGAGGGAACGCGCGTCATCGTGCGCATGCCCAAGAAGCAGAAGGAGTGAGAGCATGAAAAAACGAATCCTGGCGCTGATTTTTGCGCTCCTTCTCGTGCTGTCCATGACCGGGTGCGCGAAGCGGACGATGACCGGCGAGCCATACAAGATGTATATGATCGTTAAGTCGACCACGACGGAGTTCTGGAAGTCCGTCTTTGCGGGCGCGAACGCGGCAAAGTCCGAGTATAACGTTGACCTCACCGTTCTTGGCCCGGAAACAGAAGAGGATTACGAGGCGCAGAACGAATACATCCGGCAGGCGATCGCAGACGGCGCGGACGCAATTGTCTTCTCCGCCATCAGCTACACGAAAAACGCGCAGGCCATCGACGACGCGGCAAGCGCGGGCATCAAGGTCGTCGTCATTGACTCGGACGTACATTCAAGCGGCGTGGTTGCGCGCATCGGGACGGACAATATCCAGGCAGGAAGAATGTGCGCGAAGGCGGCGCTTGAAACAGATCTGGAATCGATCGTGGTCGGCATTGTCAACTGCGACGTGGAAACCCAGAACGGACAGGAGCGCGAGCGGGGCTTCCGCGGGGGACTCGCGGGCGACAAGCGCGTGCAGGAAATTTACACTGTGAACGTTCCGACGGACGCGGAGCTTGCCCGGCAGGCGGCGCGGGAGCTTTTATTGGAGCGCCCGGACATCAACGTGCTGGTCGGGCTCAATGAGCCGCTCGCGGTCGGGACAGCGCTGGCCGTCGATGAGCTGGAGCTCGGAGGGCAGGTGCTTGAGATCGCGTTTGACACGAACCCCATCTGTGTCGAGCTCTTGCAGAAGGGCGCGGTGTCGGCGCTCATTGTCCAGAATCCGTACGCGATGGGATATCTGGGCGTGGAAAAGGCGTGGCAGAGCCTGCAGGGACAGCGCTTCGACGCGGATACGCTCATCAACACCACGACCACCACGATCACCAGAGACACGATGTTTACGATCGAGAGCCAGAAGGCGATTTTCTCCTTCGGCTGAAGAAGATTTCAAAGAATGACCATGAGGCGCGGACAGCTGGCCGCGCCTCAAATTTTTGCAAGTTCAGGGAGAAATCTGGCTATGTTCGGCAATCTCGAAACAATCGGAATGAATTGGATGCAAAACGTTGGGACTTTGTGAAATATGAACAAAATATTGCGCCTGTTTTCGGCGCGCGAAAAATTTTTCAGAAAATTGAAGTCCAAAATTCGATATACGAACGCGGACACGACTGCTACAATAGGGATGTACTTGAGGCGCGGGCATTTCGCGCCGGATGGTAAAATTTATGAATGGAGGATTTCCACGAGATGAAAAAGATCATTGCTTTGCTTCTTGCGCTGACGATGGTATTTGCTCTGGCCGCATGCGCCAAGCAGACCACCGAAACCCCGGCTGCCGAAACGACGACGACGCCGGAAACCACCACGACCGAAGAAACCAAGACCGAAGAGGCCGCTCCCGCTGAGACGACCGAAGAGGCCGCCGCTCTGAAGGTTGGCGTGTTCTACTACACGTTCGCCGACACCTACATCTCCAGCGTCCGTACCGCGCTCGACGCGCAGCTCGACACGCTGGGTGTTGCCTATCAGAACTTCGACGGCAACAACAACCAGACCACCCAGAACGAGCAGATTCAGACCGCTCTGACCGACGGCTTCAACCTGCTGGTTGTCAACATGGTCACCTCCGGCTCTCCCGACGTTGCCAACGAGATCATCTCTATGGCAAACGGCACGCCCGTGATTTTCTTCAACCGTGCCATCGAGGCTGACGGCGATGAGGGCACCGTCCTCAACGCGAACGCTACCATCAGCTTCATCGGCACCGATGCTCCCGAGGCAGGCCACCTGCAGGGCAAGATGGTCGGCGAGTATCTGCTGGCCAACTGGGACACCGTTGATCTCAACGGCGACGGCAAGATCAGCTACGCGATGTTCAAGGGCGACGAGGCCAACGTTGAGGCCATCTACCGCACCCAGTTCGGTGTTGAGGATGCCAACGCGGTTCTGACCGAGGCCGGCAAGCCCGAGCTCGAGTACTTCGACGCTTCCAACACCTCCAAGTATCAGGTCGACCTCGGCGGCGCATGGTCCGCACAGGCTGCTCTGGACTACATGAACACCAACCTCTCGCAGTACAATGAGGCCAACGGCAACATGATCGAGCTCATCATCTGCAACAACGACAACATGGCAGAGGGCGCGATCTCCGCTCTGGAAACCGCTGGCTACAACACAGGCGCCGAAGGCTCCAAGACCATCCCCGTCTTTGGTGTTGACGCGACCGACGCTGCCAAGGAGCTCATCGCTGCCGGCAAGATGACCGGTACCGTCAAGCAGGACGCCGAGGGCATGGCTGTTGCGATCGCTTCCGTCGTCAAGGCTACCGGCGAAGGCACGTCTATGGCTGACGCTGTCGCCGCTACCGCTGCTACCAACTCCGATATGTACACGATCGCTGACGGCATCGCCAACAAGCTGTTCGTTGCATACGCTGCTTACACCGCGGAATAATTCAAAATCGGAACCTGAATCGGGGCGGCTGCTGCTTTCGGCAGCAGTCGCCCTTTGCTTGACAGGCGCGCGTCGGAGCCGCCTGCACGGGTTTTCCGGGAACTTGCTGCTCGTATCGGCAGCGGCTTCCCGAGCCCGGAATGCAATCCGAAGTTAAGGAGGGGAATTTGGATGGAGCAAACCGTACTGCTTCAGATGACAGACATTACAAAGAACTTCCCCGGCGTCAGAGCGCTCGATAAGGTCAGCTTGCAGGTCAAGGCCGGAACGGTTCACGCGCTGATGGGTGAAAACGGCGCCGGCAAGTCGACGCTGATGAAATGCCTGTTCGGCATTTACAACAAGGACAGCGGCCATATCTATCTCGAAGGCCGGGAAATCAATTTCTCCAGCAGCAAGGAGGCGCTGAACAACGGCGTCGCTATGGTGCACCAGGAGCTCAACCAGGCGCTCAAGCGTTCCGTCATGGACAACCTCTGGCTGGGCAGATATCCGAAAACAGCCGGTTTCGTGGTCAACGAAAGGAAGATGTACCACGATACCGTTGAAATCTTCAAGGAGCTCGGCATTGACGTCGATCCGCACCGGATCATGGGCACAATGCCGGTTTCACAGCGTCAAATGGTGGAAATTGCGAAGGCGGTTTCTTATCACTCGAAAATTATTGTATTTGATGAGCCGACGTCGTCGCTGACGGAGGAAGAGGTGGAGCATCTGTTCCGCATCATCAACATGCTCCGCGACCGCGGTCTTGGCATCATCTACATTTCTCATAAAATGGCGGAGATCAAGCGCATCTCCGATGAAATCACCATCATGCGCGACGGCCAGCATATCGCGACAAGACCGGCCTCGGAGCTGGAAATGAACGATATCATCCGGCTGATGGTCGGCCGCGAGCTTGGAAACCAGTTCCCGACGAAGACGAACAAGCCGGGCGAGACATATCTGGAGGTCAGGAACCTCTCCGGCATGTATAACCAGCTGCACGACGTGTCCTTTACGGCGCGGCGCGGCGAGATTCTGGGTCTTGCCGGTCTGGACGGCAGCGGCCGGACGGAGACACTGGAGACGATCTTCGGCGTGGCCACACGCAAAACCGGCACGATCCTGCTCGGCGGCAGGGAATGCAAAAACAAAAATCCGCGCCAGTCGATCAAAAACCGCTTCGCGCTTCTGACCGAGGAGCGCCGCGCGACCGGCATCTTCTCGATTCTGAACATCCGGGAAAATACGGTCATTTCCAGCCTCAACAAGCATAAGCGCTTCGGCTTCGTGCTGAGCTCGAAGTCCATGAAGGAAGATACGCAGTGGTCGATCGACGCGATGCACACGAAGACCCCTTCGCAGGAAACCAAAATCCGCGCGCTCTCCGGCGGCAACCAGCAGAAGGTCATCATCGGCAGATGGCTTCTGACAGATCCGGAGGTGCTGCTGCTCGACGAGCCGACGCGCGGCATTGACGTCGGCGCAAAGTATGAGATCTATCAGCTGATCCTCGATCTTGCGAACCGAGGCAAGACGGTTCTGATGGTTTCGTCCGAGATGCCGGAGCTGCTCGGCGTGTGCGACCGGATTCTGGTCATGTCCGGCGGACAGCTCGCCGGTGAGGTGGACGCGAAAACCGCGACGCAGGAAGATATCATGCGCCTTGCGGCCAAGTATGTATAACAGGAGGTCAAATCATGGCAAATCCTTTGAAAAGCATGCAGCGGACAAAAGAAGAATACAAACACATGGACAGGCTCGACCGGCGCCGCTTCTGGAGTGACAGCATTCTCAACAACGCGCTGTACATCCTGATGTTTGTCTTTGTCGTCTACACTGCAATCAAGAATAAAAACTTCTTAGCCCCGGGCTCGATCGTCAACATTCTCTCCCTCGTCGCGGCGTCGCTTCCGATGGCGCTCGGTATCGCGGGCTGTATCGTCCTGACCGGTACCGACCTTTCCGGCGGCCGTGTGGTCGGCCTGACCTCCGCGATCGCGGGCGCTCTTTTGCAGGATCGCACGATCACGAGAAAATTCTTCGGCAATCTCCCGGAGATCACCGGCGGCTGGATCCTGCTGACGATCCTGTGCGTCGTGCTCATCGGCGCGATCATTGGCATGGTCAACGGCTTCTTCGTCGCGAAGTTCAGCCTGCATCCGTTCATCGTCACGCTGGCAACGCAGCTGATCACCTACGGCCTGATCCTGATTTTCTTCATGCTCAACGACAACAACGGCCAGCCGGTTTCCGGCCTGTCTCAGGAGTATAAGAATGTCATCTCCGCGCCGATGATTCAGTTCACGACCAAGTCTGGCGCTCCGATTTCCATCCCGTGGTACGTTCTGTATGCGGTCATCTTCGTATTCATTATGTGGTTCATCTGGAACAAGACCTCGTTCGGCAAGAACATGTTTGCCGTCGGCTCCAACGCCGATGCGGCGCGTGTTTCCGGCGTCAACGTGTTCTGGACGACCGTTCTGGTCCATACGCTTGCGGGCGCGATGTACGGCGTGACCGGCTTTATTGAGGGCGCGCGTATCAGCTCCATCACGCAGTCGGCCGGCCTCAACTACGAGTGCGACGCCATCGCGGCGTGCGTCATCGGCGGCGTTTCGTTCGTCGGCGGCACCGGCAAGATCAGCGGCATTGTCCTCGGCGTGTTCATCCTGCGTATCATCTTCGTTGCGCTTTCCATGCTCGGCATCAATGCGAACATGCAGTACATCATCAAGGGCGCAATCATTCTCGCGGCCTGCTCGCTGGATATGCGGAAATATCTGGTCAGAAAATAAGACCTGCGTTCCCGGAGGGAGATGCTTGCATCTCCCTCCTTTTTTTGTATAAAGAAAACCACCGGCAATGCCGGTGGTTCCAAAAAGCTTTAGCTATGCATAGAAAAAATATCCTCC
>CAKUNY010000068.1 GCA_934668605.1 uncultured Oscillospiraceae bacterium
TCATCGGCGCTCTGGACAAGGCCGCCGAGACCATGGCCGGCCTCTCCGGTACCCGCATCCACGAGTAGTTTCTACTTCATAGCCTCTCTTCATGAGCCCCGCAGTCCGCTCCGACTGCGGGGCTTTTGCTATCCACCTAGTCATTGGGGACGGTCTTAAACGACTAGTCAAAAGGGACACTCTTGTCGCGAGCAGGCCCGGCACTTGGGGACAGCTCTTTTCGGCTATTCGCAAAGACTGTCCCTAACGACTAGTCGTTTAAGAACGTCCCCAATGACTAGTAGTAGGCCCACATGGCTTCGATTTCGTTGAGGACTTCTACGACGCCCCAGCGGCGAGCGCTGCGGCTGGGCGAATTGGGGTCGTAGACGCCGATCTGGTCGGCGTCGTCAATGCCGTAGAGCACGATGTAGTGGCCCACGTTGGTAAATGTGCCGGGACGCACGGCGGCGATCACGGGCGCGCCCGAGCGCAGGGCCTGGGTCATCGAAGCGCGGTCGTTATAAAGCTGCGTTCCGTTGAGTCCCAGCCGCCATGCGCCGCTGGTCATAAACGACCATTCGGTGGCTCCGGTGGGGGCGTAGTTGCCGGCTTCGGAAAGCGCACACATATCGGCCGGCGTCATATCGGTGTGTCCGGTCTTAAAGATATAGACCATGGTGAGGCAGGTAGGGCCGCAGCCGTTTTGGCGGATAGTGCCGCCGGCATAGGGTAGCTCCGACCATGCGGGATCGATCTGGTAGATATGAGGCATGGTGCCGGTGCTCCACTGCGAGCGCGGAGTCGAAAAAGCAAACGAGTAACCGGGCGCGACCGGGGCCTTGAGGAGCTTTTCCTCGGCGGTAGGCTCCAGACCGGCCGAGCCATGCGAGGCGCACGAACCCAGATGCACAAAGGCCAGGCATGCTATGGCGGAGCACAAGGCAAGGCAGAGGCGATGAATCTGCGGGTTGGCGACCCCGACACGTCCCATCGACCGCGGTTGCTTCGCGCCGCGCCCGCGATGGGGCTTCGAAAAGGGGCGACGGATGAAATTGCCAGTCTTTTGTCGATCGCTTTTTCGCTGCCGAGACGCCTCGGCTCGGCGTTGACGGGTGTCCGGGCGCGGGCGATCTGCCTGACGCGCGCTGGCGCCCTGCGGCCACGACGACGAGGGGCGCTCCTGCGAACGCTGCGAGGGCTGTGGGATCTGCAGTCCGCTGTCGTCAGAGGCGCTTTTGGATGCTGGCGTGGTACGCCCGGCAAGGCGAACGTTTCGCTGTCGTTCGCTGTCGTTATATCCGTATGCCATTCGTACCGCCTCGTCTCATGTATAACCCGTTTATCCTACAAAAAAAGACGTGCAGCAAATGAGGGCGTATGCGAAAACCTCGGTAAACGGTACGAAAGGTGCAAGGGGAGCCGTGTGATATGCCGTCCACCATACGCGCCACACGCCCTGTCCTCTCCTGTGCGCTGAACCTGGCGTCACCCGGGTAGCTTTTTGAGTCCCTGGCTCGACGCGGCCTCGCCGCATGCATCGTGTGGAGTCCACTCGCGAGCCAAGAGAAAGGGGCCCTGCGAGCCCCTTTCTAAAAATGGTATTAGCGATGATCCCGCCAATCACAGGACGAGCATCAGCACGGTGACAAACGAAACGGTGATTACGGTGAGTAGGGCCATGTACTTGGCAGCCGTCTTAATGTAGGTCGCATAGCTCACCTGAGCAAGCTCGAGGCCGGCCATGATGGATCCGCATGTGGGGGTGATCATGGCAACGACGCCGTGCGTGGCGAGGTAGATTGCGACCATGGCTTCGGGGGCAAAGCCCAGCGATGCCGCCAACGGTCCCATGATGGGCATCGAGACAGTTGCCATGCCGGTGCTCGAGGGAATGAGGAAAGACAAAGCAAAGTAGAGCGCATAGGAGAGCGGGGCAAAGACTGTTGCGGAAACGCCGGCCAGCGCATTCGCGGCATTGGTCAAGATCCAGACATCCAGCCCCGTGACGGACATAAGTACGGAGACGCCACGAGCGACGGCAACGACTAACGCGACAGAGACAAGGTCGGCGCAGCCGTGCAGGATGGCATCGACGAGCTCTTTCTCGTGCATGCCGGCGACCTTGCCGATCACAATCGTCATGGCGAAGAACCAGATGCCACATTCGGTGAAGTACCACTGGCCAAGCGGCAAACCGGTGAGCAACGCACTCCAGGCCGAGCCAGGGTTATCAGTCGTAGCACCAATGTCAAAGATGCCAACGCCAAATGTTTGCCACGGGATAAAGCCGATAATCATAACGGCGAACGTAAGGGCGAAGCAAACCAGGACGCGCTTTTGAGTCTTTGAGAGCTCTGCCTTCGTACCTTCATCCGATTCGAGGTCTTTGTCGTCATACAGGCGCTCGGCGGTTTTCCACTCTTCGGGAGTTAGGGAGGATGCGGCGCGATCGGCTTTGACTCGTTTGGCATAGCGCATAACGAAGATGATGCCGCTGATCTCGGCAATGGCGAACATGACAAGACCGATGCCAATCATGAGGCCCTGGTCATATGGGATATTAGCGGCTTTAAGCGCATCGAGTGCTAGTCCGGTCGAAAACGGGTTGACGGTAGAGCCCAAAACGCCCAAGCCACAGCCCATAAGAACGACCATGCAGCCGACGAGCGGGTCCCAGCCCATGGCAAACGTTACCGATGCGAGAAGCAGGTAGAAGGGGACAGACTCTTCGAGCATGCCGTACGTAGAGCCGCATACGCCAAAAGCGAGCATGAGCACGGGGACGAGCAGCAAGTCGTTTCCGCCCAGTTTGCGTACGAGCACGGCGATGCCGGTGTCGAGCGCGCTGGTTTTTTGGACAACACCCAAGAAACCACCGAGCACAAGGATGAACACGCAGACCTGCATGGCGCTTTCAAAGCCCAAGAAGGGGGAGGCCATGAAGTTTGCAAGTGTTGCTGCCTGCACGTCAGGACTAAATGATGAAACGACCCAGGAGGTAACGGCTACCAATAACAGGCAGCCAAAGAGAATGGTAAAAGACGAGGGCATCTGGCGCGGTTTGCGCTTCTGGCCAGACGCGGCAGCCTTATCGAACATACCGAGCTCCTTCACGGCGAAACACATCCCCACAGCGGGAGATGCGCCTCTAGATCTAATGGTGAGGTCTTGACTCCGTTGTCGACTTGAAGGCTGCACCCTTCATGTCAGGGAAGCGATGCCTAACACACGCATTCGCTAGCTAGGTAAATGGTAGCATGCGTGGAGTACAGGGTGTTTGTTTTTAGACATCTATTCCGCGAGCGAGCTGACCGATCGGTTAAACGCATTACATAATGTGTGTGACCGCAGGCGAACATGGGCTTAATAGAACAGTGCGACTTTTGCCGGTGGCGCGTCTAGGCCTGGATACTCAGGTCGTGATGCATGCAGGCTGAATGGGCATGAAGGCGGGACAGAAGCCAGACCTTGGTCCCGCCAAAGTCGCACGTATCGATGTGTCGGCAAGCGATTACAACATGTTCACGACGGGGACGTCGTTGACGAGTTTAAAGAGCTGGTCCTTTTCGCCCTTGAGGAAATGGCCGATGTTGTTGCAAGGGAAGATCATCAAATCGCGCAGTGACGATGACGAATAGAACGCGGAGTGCGGCGTGATGATGACGTTGTCGCGGCCGACGAGTGGATGATTGGCCAGGTCGGGTGTCTCGTCATACAAAACATCGGCGCCAAATGCACGAATCTGACCGGAATCGAGGGCCTCGATGAGGGCGGGCTCGTCTACACAAAGGCCACGGCCCAGATTGATCACAATCGGCTTCTTCTTCATCTTGGCGAACTTCTCGGCGTCAAAGTAATGATAGTTCGTTTCGTTGAGGTTCATGTGGTTGATGATGATGTCGGCCTCCGCCAACACCTCATCGATTTCTGCCCGTTCAACGCCGTTTTGCTCAAATAGACCCTGGTCGATAAACGGATCATTGGACACAATGCGTTTGACGAGGCCCTTGGCTTTGCGGGCGGTGCACTTGCCTATCTTGCCAAAGCCAAAAATTCCGAGTGTCTGGTCTTCCAGGCGGGGCACTTCGGGCGCCGCCGCGTAATCCCAGCGATGCTCCTGCTCAATCTGCCCGATATAGAACTTAAAGTTTTTGTTGAGGGCATACATGTAGGCGATGGCGCTCTCGGAAACATCCCAGGTGCAGTACTCGCCGACAGGGCAGACTCCGACGCCGCGCGCGGTTGCCTCGTCCATATCGACGTTGTCGTAGCCGGTTGCGTTAATGGCGATAACTTTAAGCTTGGGGGCGTGCTCGAAGGCTTCCTTGTCTACCTTGATAAACGCGGTAAGCAGGGCGTCGGCGTCGGCAAGGTGCTCATAGAACTCCTCGCGTGCCTCGTCGGTATATGCGTAAACCTCAACATCGATGTCCTCGCCCAGATGGGATTTGAGGGTCTCGGTTTCGAGGTCGTGCTGGGGCATCATGCTCTCAGCATAATCGCTGATAAGGACCTTCATGGATGGCTCCTTTCCCCTTTTTGAGGGGCTTGCGGGTAAAAATGGGGCGCCGCTGCGCCGGAATCCAGCGGAGCGGCGCCCCATGAGAGGCTCGGACAAAAGCTGTCCAGGCGAAACGTTCGGGCTACGGACGCTCGATCGGCTGGGTCAGGCAGTGCGGGCCGCCACCGGCGTGCAGGATCTGGTCGAGCGGCACGTCGATGACTTCAATGCCCAGGGCGCGCATCTTGTCGTTGATGTGCTTGTTCTTCTCGATGGCGACGACCTTGTTGTTGCCGATGCACTGGACGTTGCAGCCGTGCTTGTACATATCCTCGCTGGCGACGGGGATGAGCTCAAAGCCGCGACGCTTGAGCATCTGCAGGAAGTTGTAGGGCAGCTGGTCAATGCAGGCGAGGGCGACCTGAGGGGCGACGATGTTAAAGATCATGTCGAGGTGCAGGTTGTCGGGCGGGCAGGGGACGCCGACGACGGTATAGCCAAACTTCTCGAGCTGATGGCGGAGGCTGGCGACTCCCTGTTCATCGGTGCGATCGACCATGCCCCAGGCGAGCGTATGCTCATCGATCATCCAGAAGTCACCACCCTCCATGCAACCGGCGTTAACGCGTGCGACGATGGGGACGCCCATCTCCTTGAGCTTTGCTTCGTAGGACTGGGCCTCGATCTGGCGGACCGGATGGCGGAAGTGGCCCATGACGGCGCCTTCCTTGATCATGCAGCCGTAGTCGCGGGCAAAGGTCATGACCTCGTACTTGGGGTTGGCCTCGACCTCAACGACCTCGATGCCGTTGTCCTTATAGGCGTCGACGAGCATCTGCCATTCCTTGACCATGATGTCGTTCTGCTCGGTATCGCCCTTCTTCATCCACTCGGAGGTGATGACGTTGATGCCGTTGAAGGTGTAGTACTTCGGCGAGCACATCATGACCTTTTTGAGCGGATTGGTGGCGTTGGAGACGTAGATTTTCTCTTCAGACATGGCAGGTTCCTTTCTTTAAGACCTACATACCTTAGATGGAATGCGCGCGGCGGGAAGAACGGAGGGGCTTGCCCACCGCGCGAGGATCCCCGCGGGGGAGGGCGCCTAGAGCATCACGAGGACGCAGAGGAAGGCGCAGCAGGCGGCGAACAGGATGGTGACGATTGGGGCGATCTTCTTGACCCAGTCGCCGTAGCTCATGTGCGCCGCGGCCGTGCACGTCATGACGACGATGGAGCACGGGGTGATCATCTTTGCCAGGCCGAGCGCCATGAGGTAGATGATGACCATGATGTAGACGTCGACGCCGGCAAAGGTCGACAGCGTGCCCATGATGCCCATGGTGGCGGCGGCGAGGCCGGTGGAGCTGGGGATCAGGCAGGCGATGAGGAAGTAGCAGACCAGGGCGACGACGACGAAGGCGAAGGGCGGCAGGGAGGCCAGCGCGGTCTCGCACATGTTGAGGATGGACGGGGTGATCTGTCCGTTGTCCATGACGACTTGGATGCCGCGGGCCAGCGGTACAACGAAGGCAGTGGAGACCAGGCCGGAAGCGCCCTTGAGAATCGTATCGATGATGGTGTCGGCGTCATAGTGCATAACCACGCCGATAAGGATGACCATGATCAGGGTGATCATCGAGAGCTCGGGGAAGTACCAGTTTCCGAAGGCGGTGATGTCGGTGCCCAGGATGTTGCGCAGGACCGGGGTGGCGGCGATCCAGGCGGTGAAGTCCTCGAAGAACGTCCACTCGGGGTTGAGGGAGGTCCAGGGAGTCAGGCCGACGATCATAAAAGCGAAGGTGAGTACGAACAGTGCGAGCGCGCCCTTCTGACGACCGGTGAGGGTGAGGTCCTCGTCGTCGGCAGCGGGGAACTCCTTGAGGTCCTGCTCGCGGCGGAAGAACTGGACGGACTTCTCGGGATGCGCCTTGATCTTGTCGACATAGCGGCAGATGAGAAGGATGACAAGGCCGGTGAAGATGACGAACATCGCGACGCGGGGAATCATGCCCTCGCCGGGGGAGATGCCGGCGATGCCCGATGCAATGCCCGTAGAAAACGGGTTGATAATCGAGGAGAGACAGCCGATCTGGGTGCCGAGGACGACGATCATAATCGCGGTAACCGTATCGAGGCCGAGGGCCAGGATGACGGGCACGAACATCAGGAAGTAGACGATACCTTCCTCATAGGCGCCTTCGAGCGTGCCGAAGAATGCCATGAGGATAACGAGGATGGCGATGAGCGCATGCATGTTGTTCTGATTGGCGATGGTGATGCGCTTAATGGCCGTCTTGAGGGCGCAGGTGCGATCCATCATCTCGAGCAAACTGCCGAACAGCATGATGGTGAGGGAGATGGAAATGGCACCGGAGACGGTGCCGCCACCGAGCATACCCGTGATGGGGGCCATAAAGATGTCCCAGAGGCCCTGGGGGTTGCTCTCGACCACGTGGTAGGTGCCGGCGATGGCGTCGCCGCCCTCGGAGAGCTCGTAGGCTCCGCCGGGGACGAACCAAGTCAGGAGGGCGATGAAGGCGATGACGGCGAACAGGATTACGTACGTGTTCGGCATCTGGAATTTCTTCTTCGCCGGCTTTTCCTTAATTTCTTCAGCCATGGGGCTTCCTCTCTAGAGGCGGATGGAGGGACGCCGTGCGGAGGGGGGCCACCGTGCGGCGTCCCTCGGGAAAGTTGGTGATCCGTGCTAGACGCGCGGAATGTAGAGGTTGCCGAGGGTGGCGGCCATAATGGCCTTGATGGTGTGCATACGGTTCTCGGCCTCCTCGAAGCAGCGGGAGTGCTCGCTGTAGATCACGTCGTCGGTGCACTCCATCGCCTCGATGCCGTGCTCCTCCTTGATCTTTGCGGCGTACTCGGTCTCGGCGTTGTGGAAGGCCGGGAGACAGTGCAGGAAGATCCAGTCGGGGTTCTCGATGTGGGAGACGAGCTCGGCGTTGACCTGGAACGGGGACATCAGGCGGACGCGCTCGGCGAACTGCGACTCCTCGCCCATGGCCGCCCAGACGTTGGTGTAGACGGCGTCCGCGCCGCGGACGGCGTCAACGGGGTCGTTGGTGACGCGGATGGTGGCGCCGGACTCGGCGGCGAACTTCTGCGCGAGGGCGACGATCTCGGGGTCGGGCTCGAGCTCCTTGGGCGTGGCGTTGACGTAGTTCACGCCCAGGATGGCGGAGGTGATCATGAGGGAGTTCTGGACGTTGTTGCGACCCTGGCCGCAATAGGCGAGCGTGAGGCCCTCGAGCTTGCCGAAGTGCTCTTTGATGGTCATGAAGTCGGCAAGCATCTGGGTGGGGTGCTCGCGGTCGGTGAGGCCGTTCCACACGGGGACGCCGGAATACTCGGCGAGCTGCTCGACGTGGTCCTGCTTGAAGCCGCGGAACTCGATGGCGTCGAACATGGAGCCGAGCACCTTGGCGGTGTCGAGGACCGTCTCCTTCTTGCCCAGCTGGATGTCGCCCTTGCCCAGGTACTCGGGATGGGCGCCCAGGTCGATGCAGGCGGTGGTGAAGGCGGCGCGGGTGCGGGTGGAGGTCTTCTCGAAGAGGAGCGCGACGTTCTTGCCCTCGAGGTAGCGGTGCGGGATGTTGCGCTTCTTGAGGTCCTTGAGGTGCTCGGCGAAGCCGATGAGCCACATCAGCTCGTCCTTTGTGTAGTCCCTCGTGGAGAGCAGGTGGCGACCCTGGAAAACCGATTCAGTCATAGTTTGTCCCCTTTCATTGGTCTTTGCCCTATCCCCGACGGACGCCCGCACGGGCCCCTCCAGACAGGTCAGGCGTTTCGTTCGCCCCGGTTGGGGCATCGATACCTGTTATCGGGTGCCGGTGCAGCGGCACGCCGAATCCATGACTCAAAGTCTAGGAGCGCCAAGATGCCGCGTCTTTGGTGCCAACTCAAAGCCTTCTAGGGGTCTATTTGTCATTTTTTACAAATGAATAGGTTTTTAGGAATAATTGGCGGCTTGTACAGCCAATCATTTAGGCATATTCAGAGTCATTTTGTGAGATATAACGATTTGGCTCAGCTTGTTTTACCTGTTGAGGAATGCAAGCGAAAGGAAGACGAGTAGCTCGCGATCGTGTGTGTCGCTCATGTCGAGAAGCGTGCGGATGCGCCGCAGGCGGTATCGGACGGTGTTGGGGTGTTGATGCAGGTGCTTGGCGGTGTCGACGATATCGCCGCTGCAGTGCACAAAGGCGCGTGCCGTTTGGACTAGTTCGGTAGAGTTTTGCGCATCATATTTTTCGATACGGCTGCGGAAGCCCCGTGCGGTGCGCTCGAACATGGGGTTAGTCTGCGCCGCGTACGAGAAGGCGTCCATTGACAGGTCCGACCACTCGAGCCTGCGCGTTCCACGCAGCTGGGCTTCGTTGAGTAGGATGGTTGCCTGGCGAATAGAGATATCAGCCTCGCCCAGGGGTACCAGGTCGCCCACGCCATAATAGTTGACGCCAACGCCTCGAATTGCATTCTCCAAGTCATGGAAGATGCCGTCATGTTGCTCATCTATGGCGTACGAGACAAAAACGAGCAGTGCGTCGTGGTATCGAAATGCGCAAGCGTTTTGGACCTCTTCGTGCCGTTGACGAAACGAGTCGAGGAAATCGTTGAGCGTGTCCTGAATTGCGTATAGCGAGCAGCGGTCGTCTTTTTCTGCCGAGATGGCGATGCAGCGCATCGTCGAGCCGGTTAGACCTGCCAGTTTGTTGATTTCTTGCCGCACTTGAGACTTCGATCTTCCCACCAAGAACTGGTCAACGGCATCGCTTTTGTCGGATGCGTCAAGATCGCGCTGAAGAAGGTTGAGTGATTCGAAAGCGACGCGCTCGTGGTAGGCGCCAGAATAGAGGTACACCGGGACGCCCATGCGCGTGCTTGCTTGGGCGACTGCATCGGTAAAGCAAGGCGAGTACACACGCTTGACCGCAATGGCTGCGACGCGCCGCTCGATCATGGCAATGAGCGACGCGTCGGAGAGAGCGGGGTCTTCGTAGCAAAAGCCAAGATTGGTGAGAATGAACTCGCCGGGCATGTACGCGTCGTAGCCGTTGATCGAGGGAGGGCAGTCTAGGATGCCGACGTTGTAGACGCGGTGTTCTCCGGCGTCTTTGATGGGCGCGACTAGGTCGATTTGCTCAAATGCCGGTAAGGCCAAAATGTCGGCGACCGTAATCATGGATACCTCCGTGCGATGCGGGGTTGCTTGATGGATACGAGGCAAGCGCTGCCTGTCCATTAAATGGTATGACGGGAATTAGGTGCAGGGGTGTACATGTTGATATTAAACGATAACCCCCTGCTTCCATATCGAGGCCGCGGCGGGGAAGGCGTGGGCGGCGGAAAAGACTGATGCGGCGCGTATTGTTCAGCATATCGTTTCCCGACGCGGGTTTGGTATGGCCGCGCGGTGGGCATAATGGGTGGCATCGAATGTAATCGAAAGGATCGCTATGCCTGCGCTTATCACCCATCATTTGTTTGGCGAGGAAAGCATCGAGCGTCTGCCGCAGGGCGTTATCACGTCTGACGAGGAGCGCATTGCTTTTATCCTGGGCAACCAGGGTCCCGACCCGTTTTTCTTCCACATCCTGACGCCCCGCGTTTCCGACTGCACGCTGCT
>CAKUNY010000069.1 GCA_934668605.1 uncultured Oscillospiraceae bacterium
AAGGGCAAGAGCTACTGCTCGAAAATCTGCTGCATGTATACGGCGAAGCACGCGATGCTCTGCCGCGAAAAATACCCCGATACGGACGTATATGTGTTCTATATCGACGTGCGCACCCCGGGCAAGAACTTCGACGAGTTCTATCGCCGCGCGGTCGAGGAATACGGTGTGCATTACATCAAGGGCATGGTGGGAAAAGTCGTGCCGGAAAACGGAAAGCTCAAGGTACAGGCGTCTGACCTTCTTGATAACCGGCAGCTGCATATTGACGCGGACATGGTCGTTCTCGCGGCGGCGATTGAGCCGGACAAATCCGCGCGCTCGGTCGCGACGATGCTGACGGCCTCGATGGACACGAACGACTTCTTTACCGAGGCGCACCCCAAGCTTCGTCCGGTCGAAAGCCCGACGGCGGGCGTGTTCCTGTCCGGTACGTGCCAGGGGCCAAAGGACATCCCCGAGACGGTCGCGCAGGCCTCCGCGGCGGCGGCAAAGGTCATTGGCCTTCTTTGTAAGGACAGCCTGACGTGCAACCCGTGCGTGGCCGAGCCGAACGAGCTCATGTGCAACGGCTGCTCGAACTGCGAAAAGGTCTGTCCCTACGGCGCGATCACATACATCGACAAGGAGTTCCGCGGGCCGAACCGCACGACTATTCTTCGCCGCGTGGCGCAGGTCAACCCGGCGGTCTGTCAGGGCTGCGGCGCGTGCACCGTGGCGTGCATGTCCGGCGCGATGGATCTCAAGGGCTTTTCCAACAAACAGATCATGGCGGAGGTGGATGCGATATGCAGGTAAGCTGGAAACCGACGATCGTAGCGTTCTGCTGCAACTGGTGCTCCTACGCGGGCGCGGACTTGTCCGGTACGAACCGACTGCAATACCCCGCCAACGTCAAAATCATCCGCATTCCGTGCTCGTGCCGCCTGAACCCCATGTTCATTCTCCGCGCATTCCAGAGAGGCGCGGACGGCGTGATCCTCTGCGGCTGCCATCCCGGCGACTGCCACTACACGACCGGCAATTATTATGCCCGTCGGCGCATGACGCTGCTGTTTTCGATGCTCGATTTCCTCGGCATTGAAAAAGAGCGCACGAGAGTCGAATGGGTCTCGGCGGCGGAGGGCGCAAAGTTTGCCGCGACGATGAACGAATTTGTCAAAACCATCACGGAACTGGGCGAAAACCGCAGATTGGAGGATCTCAGATGCAAGGAGTAAAGGAAAAGGCTCTGGAGCTGCTGGCATCCGGGAAGGCGCAGCGGGTGCTCGGCTGGAAGACGGGCGAGTTTTTCTACGATCTGACTCCCGGCGTATTTGAAAGCGCGGAGGAGGTCGAGCGGGAATTTGAGTACGGCGTGTTCGCGGGCGCGAATTTGTCGAAATACTGCATTGCGGAGAGCAAAAAAGACGGCGTGACGGCGGTATTTTTAAAGCCGTGCGATACATACTCTTTTGTCCAGCTCTTGAAGGAATATAAAGTCAAGCGGGAAAAGTTTTATATCGTTGGCGTACAGTGCGACGGCATGTGCGACATGGAAAAAATCCGCGCTGCCGGCATTTCGGGCGCAACTGCCGTAGAAGAATGCGGCGAAACCTTAAAAATTTCCACGATCTACGGCGAAGAGATGATGAAAAAATCGGATGCGCTGCTTCTCAAGTGCAAGACCTGCAAGAGCAAAAAGCTCGTCATCTTCGACGAGCTGCTGGGCGAGCAGGGAGAGAATTGCCCTGACTGTGGGCGATTTGAAGAGGTCGAGCGGCTGGAAGCGATGAGTCCGGAGGAGCGGTTTTCGTTCTGGCGCGGGGAGCTCTCGCGCTGTATCCGCTGCAACGCCTGCCGGAACGTCTGTCCTGCCTGCACGTGCGAGACGTGCGTGTTCGATAACCACAGCCTCGGAACAGACAACAAGGCGGCGGCCAGCGACTTCGAGGAGAACTTCTTCCACATCATCCGGGCGTTCCACGTGACCTCCCGCTGCACGGACTGCGGCGAGTGCTCGCGCGTCTGTCCGCAGCATATTCCGCTGCATTTGCTCAACCGCAAGTTCATCAAGGACACGAACGAACTCTACGGCACGTATCAGGCTGGCGCAGATTTAGACTCCCGGCCGCCTCTGATGGACTTCCGCATGGATGACTGCGAGCCGTCTGTGGTCTATGAGAGAGGGGGCGTGAAGGGATGAAGAAGCTTGCTTTGAAAGAACTGGAGAGCCTCTTTGCAGCCATCGCGGCGCAGCAGGCGCTCTATCTGCCCATTGACGATGCTGCGGGGCAGGCGCAGTTTGCCCCGTGGAAGGAAGGCGCGGCGCTCTCCAAGCGGCTCAATACCGCGCGCTCGGCCAAGGATCTGTTTTTCCCGCAGGTCGAAAACCTCGCTGGGTTCCGGCGCGAGGGAAAGTCCATTGAAATTTTTGAGACGAGAGACGATGTCCGGCCGTTTGCCGTCTTCGGTGTGCGCGCGTGCGACGCGAGAAGCTTTGAGATTTTAGACAAGGTGTTTTTGAAAGAGCCGGTCGACACGTTTTACGCTTCTCGCCGTGAGATGGGAACCGTCATCACGCTCGCGTGCGTAAGGCCGGACGAGACGTGCTTCTGTTCGAACTTTGAGATCGACCCGTCTGCGCCCGCGGGCGATGTGTCGTGCTGGATGGACGAAGAAAACCTCTACTGGCAGGCCAATACCGAAAAGGGAACCGCGCTGACCGAGGCGCTTTCCCTACTCGAAGACGGCGGCGAGGAAGCTGTGAAGGCGCAGCAGGAAAAAACGCGCGCGATTTTAGAAAAGCTGCCGCTCTCGAAGCTCGATTTGAGCAAGGTTGGGGTGGGGAAGACCGAGGCGCTGTTCAACCGGCCGGAGTGGAAGCGCTTATCGGAAAGCTGCCTTGGCTGCGGCACGTGCACGTTTGTGTGCCCGACGTGTCAGTGCTACGATGTCCAGGAGTTTAACACCGGCAAGACCGTCCGGCGCTTTCGCTGCTGGGACAGCTGCATGTATTCAGACTTCACCAAAATGTCGGCAGGCCAGCCGAGGCCTACCCAGTTAGAGCGCTTCCGGCAGCGCTTTCTGCACAAGCTGGTCTATTTCCCGGACAATAACGACGGCCAGTTTGGCTGCGTCGGCTGCGGCCGGTGTCTGCAAAAGTGCCCGATTCACATGAACATTGTAAAGGTGATCCAGACGATGGGAGGCGGCGACGATGCGAAATGATCCTTTGATTCCGAAGCTTGCCGTTGTGACGGATATCCGCGTCGACACGCCGGACGTCAAGACCTTCCGCGTGGTGGACGTAAACGGCAAAAAGCCCTTCGAGCATATCCCCGGCCAGTGCGCGATGCTGTCTGTTCCCGGCGTGGGTGAGGCGCTTTTTTCCATCACCTCGAGCCCCACGGAAGAAGCGTTTGTGGAGTTCTCGATCAAAAAATGCGGCTGCGTCACGACCTGGCTTCACGACATGGAGCCGGGACAGGAAATTACGATCCGCGGGCCTTACGGAAACGGCTTCCCGGTCGATACCGCGTTCGCGGGAAAAGACCTTCTTTTCATCGCGGGCGGCATTGGCCTCGCGCCCCTGCATTCGGTCATCAACTACTGCCGGCACTATCGCGGCCGCTACGGCAAAATTGACATCGTCTACGGCTCTCGTTCGATGGAAGACCTTGTCGACTACCCGGAGATCGAATCGGTCTGGTGCAAGGAGGACGGCATCAACGTCCATCTGACCATTGACCGCGAGCAGCCGGAATGGAGCGGCCACGTGGGCTTCGTGCCGAATTACGTCAAGGAGCTCGGCTTCACGACCGACAAAACTGTCGTCATGTGCGGCCCTCCGATCATGATCAAGTTCACGCTCGCGGGGCTCATGGAGCTCGGCTTTGCGCGCGAACAGGTGTATACGACGATGGAGCTCAAGATGAAGTGCGCGCTCGGCAAATGCGGCCGCTGCAACATCGGAAACAAATACGTCTGCAAGGACGGCCCCGTGTTCCGGTTTGACCAGTTGGACGAACTTCCCGACGAGTATTGAGGCAGAAGGAGAAGCACAATGGAAACAATGGTAACGGTGTTCCTGTTTGGAAAGAAATATGAGGTGCCGTCGAGTCTGACGATCATGGAGGCGATGGAGTATTCCGGCTACCAGCTCGTGCGCGGCTGCGGCTGCCGCAACGGCTTCTGCGGCGCGTGCGCGACGATCTACCGCATCGCGGGTGACCGGGAGCTCAAGGCATGTCTTGCCTGCTCGACAAAGGTCGAAAACAACATGTATGTGGCGACGCTGCCGTTCTTCCCGCTCGTGAAAGAGGTCTACGACATCGAAAAGGTCAAGCCCACGCAGCAGATCATGATGCAGCTCTACCCGGAGATCTACTCCTGCGTCGGCTGCAACGCCTGCACGAAGGCCTGCACGCAGGGGCTCAACGTCATGCAGTACATCGCCTACGCACAGCGCGGGGAATATGAAAAGTGCGCCGAAGAGTCGTTTGACTGTGTGATGTGCGGCGTGTGCTCGTCGAGATGTCCCGCCGGGATTTCGCACCCGCAGGTCGCGATGCTCGCGCGCAGGCTCAACGGCAAGTACCTCGCGCCGCACTGCGAGCATCTGGATGTGCGCGTGGAAGAGATCCGCGAGGGAAAATTCGAGGCGCTGATTGAAAACCTGATGGAAAAGCCCCTAGATCAGATTAAGGAGCTTTACAATCACCGCGAGATCGAAGCGTAAGGAGGCGGCGAGATGTATACAGACCCGAAAATTTTGGAATCCATCCGCAAGGTCGAGGCCGCGCGGGCAGAAAACGTCAAGCTGAGCCCGGCGCGTATGAGCGCGGAGGAAAAAGAGGTTTTGCTCAAGACCTTCCATCCCGACTATCGGGAAAACCAGTTTACGACGCTTCACATCGGCGCAAACAAGGGCGGCAAGGTGCCCCTTGAGCTGGCGGCTCTTTTAGAGGGCAGGCCGAGAATTGACCTTGAAAAGCCGCATCTGGAGCGCGTGGACTATGACGCGGATGTTCTGATCATCGGAGGCGGCGGCGCGGGCTGCGCGGCGGCGATCGAAGCGGATAACGCGGGCGCGAAGGTGCTGTTAGTCACAAAGCTTCGCATGGGCGACGCGAACACGATGATGGCCGAGGGCGGCATTCAGGCAGCGGACAAGCCGAACGACTCTCCCGCCCAGCATTTTTTGGACGCTTACGGCGGCGGGCATTTCGCGGCGCAGAAGGATCTGCTTTATAAGTTAGTGACCGAAGCGCCGGAGGCCATTCAGTGGCTGTCCAGCCTCGGTGTGGAGTTTGACAAGGCGCCGGACGGCACGATGATCACGACCCACGGCGGCGGCACGTCCAGAAAGCGCATGCACGCGGCCAAGGACTACTCCGGCGCGGAGATCATGCGCACGCTCCGGGACGAGGTTTTAAATCGCAGCATTGAGGTCGTGGACTTCACGTCGGCCATCGAGCTTTTAAAAGACGAAAATGGCCGCTGCGCGGGCGCGGTCTTGCAGAACATGGAGACGAAGGAGCTGCTGATTGCCCGGGCAAAGACTGTGATTCTGGCGACCGGCGGCGCAGGACGGCTTCACTATCAGGGCTTTCCGACGTCCAACCACTACGGCGCGACGGCAGATGGCCTGGTGCTGGGCTACCGCGCGGGCGCGAAGCTTTTGTATCCGGATACGCTTCAGTACCACCCCACGGGCGCGGCCTTCCCGGCGCAGATCTACGGCGCGCTGGTGACGGAAAAGGTTCGCTCGGTCGGCGCGATGCTCGTGAACTGTGAGGGCGAGGCGTTCATGAACCCGCTTGAGACGCGGGACGTGGCGGCGGCGTCCATCATCCGGGAGTGTTCCGAGCGCAAAAAAGGCGTCAAGACCCCGCTGGGTGACGCGGTGTGGCTCGATACCCCGATGATCGACATGAAAGGCGGCAAGGGAACGATCGAAAAGCGCATCCCCGCGATGCTGCGTATGTTCGCAAAGCATGGTATCGATATTCGCACTGAGCCGATTCTCGTCTACCCGACGCTCCACTACCAGAACGGCGGCCTGCATATCACGCCGGACTGCCAGACGGATGTGGAAAACCTCTTTGCCGCGGGCGAGGTCGTGGGCGGTATCCACGGAAGAAACCGGCTTATGGGAAACAGTCTTCTTGACATCATCGTCTTTGGCCGCAACGCCGGCCGGAACGCGGGCGAGAAGGCAAAATCCGTCACACCCGGCGCGCTGACGCTCTCGCATGTGGCGGCCTTTGAAGAAGAACGAAACGCGGCAGGAATCACGGGCGACACGCTTTCGCCGCGCCTGCTCCCGGACTATACAAGAAAGAGAGATTGAGACTATGCAGCTTGCAGAGCTTTTAGAGGCCTTGATGATCATCAGCTTCGGCATTTCGTGGCCGCTTTCCATCATCCGCTCGTACCGCAGCCGCTCGACGAAGGGAAAGAGCGTCCTGTTCAGCTTTTTCATCCTGTTCGGCTACATCTGCGGCATTTCGTCGAAGCTCATGACGCACAACCACAACCTCGCGTTCTATTTTTACATCCTCAATATCACGATGGTAACCATCGACATCTGCCTCTACTTCCGCAACCGGAAGTTGGAGAAGCAGAGCGCATAAAACCCGAAACCAACGCGTAGGGGGCGATGCCCACATCGCCCCTCGGGAAATCACGAATTCGCCGAAAATTTCCTTAAAATCGGTTCGTTCCGCCGGGTCGATGTGGGCATCGACCCCTACGGACTCGACTGGAAGAAAACACGTTTCATAGAAAATCCCTCCCGGAAGCGACATTCCGGGAGGGATTTGGTTATCCAAGGGGGCGGTCGAGGGTATAGCCGAGGGCTTTGAGATAGGCGATGGAGCGGCTGGCGTCGGCGGTGATGCTGTAGGTAAAGTCTGTCGAGATCGTCGAGGAGGCATACTCCCTGGACGGTTCGGACTCGTGCGTCTCAGCCCAGCGAGTCTGATAGGCCGCAAGCTGCTCGTCCGTGGGGTCAATGTGGAAGGTGACGGTGGCCAGGAGGCTGTCTGCATACTGCCGGTCGTCCGAGAAGGCCGTGATGTGGAGTTTCCCGAGCTCGGTGTCTGCAAGGTCGGGGAGAATGCAGGTCGTGTAGAACTCGTACGCTTCGTCGGCGGACAGATACCGGGGGACGGACGCGTCTTTTGGCAGGTCTGCGCTGTAGTCCTCAATGCCGCAATAGACGAAGGCGGATTTGTCCGGGGTGAACTCCTCCGGGATGGCGTTCCGGGTGCGGATCATCGACGGCGAGTTCATGAGCTCGTCAAACCGGCAGACGAGACTGTCCGGGTCGGCCTTCTCCAGATCACCGGCAGCCAGCCGGTACCGGAAGGAGCGGACGGTGCCATCTTTGAGATGGTAGGCAAAGTAGGCGCTCGACCAGTCGTACTGTGCGTTTTCTTCGTTTTCCTGCCTGTGCGCGATGATGAGCTTCTGGAGCTGCGTGAGCGCTTCAATGTCCGCAGGGTCGGTCATCTGGCCGAAGTAGGAGTTGTCGACGTAGGAAACGTCGCTCGCGTCCGGCACGCGGGAATAGAGACCAAACACATCGTACCGCGCCGCCGTGCAGCCGAGCGCCAGCACCAGACACACCGCGCCGAGCCCGACCCAGGTCTTCGCGCCCCGGAAGACCGCGATGGACTTTTTGAGCAGCATCTGCGCGAGGAAGTAGCCGATGGCCGCGCCGAGCAGCAAAAACAGCAGTGTCTGCCGGAAGGCGCGCGCACCAACGGGCGTTGTCGACTGGAACGCGGTCAGAATGTAGGCGAAAATGACGGCGCAGCCCGCCGTGAAGCAGTAGAGAAACACCGGGCGAAGGGATTTGACAGCGATGGCGTCTCCCGAACGCTCCATCTCGCGGCGGCGGAAGAGCAGCAGCGCGATGACTGCGAATACGAGACCAGCAATCGCGAGCGCACCGACATAGCCCCAGCCGTCAAACCGGTAGCGCGTGGGGTCGACAGAGCCGTCGGGCAGAAAAACCGCAGAGATGGGAAGGCCCTGCATCATAAAGAGGAATACGGGACTCAGCTTGTAGAAAACAGCGCTGAAGCGTGTTTCCCACCAGCTGGCGTACTCCATGCCGTAGACAAAGTCGGAAAGCAGGCTGTTTGTGGCGGAGAAGAGGGCGACGCTTGCAAAGTTCAAGATCACGTAGACGGCGGGCATAACGGCGGCCTGTCCGATGATGACCACGAGCAGCAGCGCGAAGCCGAAGAAGCAGACAAAGCTCAAGGTACTTGCCCCGAAGAAGCACAGGCAGGCATAGAGCAGCGGATAGCCGTGCAGCAGCAGAACAAGGTAGGCGGCGAGCGCCGTGATGAGATGAATGAGCGTGACCATTACGAGGCCAAGGAGCGTGTTCGTCACAAAAAGCGCCTCGCGCCGGACGGGAAGCCCCGCGTAAAAATACGCTGCGTTCGCCCGGAACAGCCACGAAAACAGCACCCATGCGGCCAGCACGCCGATGATCGCCGCGACGCACGAGCCGATGGTGCAAAAGCCAAGAACCTGCTCGCAGAGCTCGCCGGAAAGGGAGCGGTAGTGCTCGGGGCCGTAGTTGAAGCTCAGGAACGTTCCCGGCATCAAAAGAAGCCAGCAGAGAAGATAGCAGATCCAGAGCGGCAGCGTCTTTCGGAGGCTGCGTCTCCAGACCGCGCGGTCAAAGAACGAGATTTTTGACGTCATAGTTCACACCTCCCAGTTCGTAGATGAAAATTTCCTCTAAAGACAGCGGCAGCAGATCGCAGAGCAGGGGATTGCACTGCTGAAGAAGCCCTGCGATCTCCCGCCGGTCGCCGCGGACAATCAGCGTCTGAATGCGGCCGGTCATGGACTTGTGCAGCACGTTCAGCTCCGGCGGAATCGGCCGGTCGGTGACGAGCTGAACCTTCACGATGTTCTCCTGCAAGTCAGAGAGCGACCGCTCGAGAAGCATCTTTCCTTCATGCAGCACGCCCACATGGTCGCACACGTCCTCAAGCTCCCGCAGGTTGTGAGACGAGACCAGAACCGTCGTTCCCCGCGCGGCCACGTCCTCTAAAATGACGCTCCACACCTGCTTGCGCATCACAGGGTCCAACCCGTCGACCGGCTCGTCGAGCACGAGATAGTCCGGCTGCGTGCAGATGGCGAGCCAGAACGCCGCCTGCTTCTGCATGCCCTTGGAAAAGCGGCGCAGCGGCTGGCGCTGGTCGAGCTTGAAAATATCTTCCAGTGCGGCGAAGCGGTCGTCACTGAACGCGGGGTAGAGCCCCTTGTAAAACGTTTTGAGTTCGTGGATGCTTGCGCCCGCATGGCAGCTTAAATCGTCTGGGATGCAGGCAATGCGCGCCTTCACGGGCGGGTTTTCAAAGACTGGTTCGCCGCCGACGAGCACCTCACCGGAATCGGGGCGATAGACGCCCGTGATGTGGCGGATGATCGTTGATTTGCCCGCGCCGTTGGGGCCGACTAGACCGTAGACAGAGCCTGACGGGACGGTCATGCTCAAGCCGTTTAGTGCGGTAAACCCATCAAAGCGCTTGGTGAGATTTTTGACTTCAATCATGCTTCTTCCTCCTTTGCGTCCAGCTGCGCGAGCAGCTCGTCTCTCGTTGCGCCAAGCGCGGCCGCCTCCCGGGCAAGTGCGCGGATCTGCGCGAGGAGCTCCTGCTTTTTCTGCGCCTGCAGGGGGCTTGACTCGGCGGCAAACGAGCCCTTGCCGGGCACGCTGATGAGATAGCCGTCTGCTTCCAGCTCGCGGTAGGCGCGCTGGATGGTATTTGGGTTGATGGAAAGCGTTCCGGCCAGATCGCGCACGGACGGCAGCTTCTCGCCCGGAGCAATCGCGCCGGAGAGGATCAGACGCATGAATTCCTGTCGGATCTGCTCGTAAATCGGCCGCGGGTCGCGGTAGTCCAGATGCAGCATGGGAACCTCCCTCCTTAACTGTATTATTTGTTCTAGTACACTTATAGCACA
>CAKUNY010000070.1 GCA_934668605.1 uncultured Oscillospiraceae bacterium
GCCGACGATCCTCTGCAATATGCTGATGGTCGGCGCGATGCTCTCGGCTGTCCTGATGCCCGCAAGCGAGTTCTGGAAGGGGCTTGCCGTCTTCGGCGCGGAGGTCGGCGCGGGAGAGGCCGCCGTTTTATACATTCTCGGCATTCCGCTCTATCAGTTTATCCGCAAAACGAAGCTCATCGACAAGCTTCTTGGGCGCGGATGATTGCAAAATCGGGCGGGGTATGATACGATAAAGTGTACAAAATTCAAGCTTCAGGAGGCCTCGCCTTTGTTTTACGCTCTTTTAACGATTTTTGCCGCCGCGATCGCCGGCGTCGATCAGCTCACCAAACTTCTCGCCCGGCAATATCTGACCGGAACGACCGTGACGATCGTTCCGGGCTGGCTCCAGCTGCATTACATTACGAATGACGGTATGGCGCTGTCGCTGTTTCGCGGCGGGCGGTGGATGTTCGTTGCGCTGACGGCGGTGTATCTCGCGGTCGTGATCTGGGCGGTCGCAAAAAAGCACGTCTACAAAAAGCCGGAGCTCTGGTGCCTGGCCGCTATCACGGGCGGCGCGATCGGAAACCTCATTGACCGCGTGCAGACGGGACTCGTCATCGACATGATCTGCATCCCGTGGTTCTCGACCTTCAACGTCGCGGACATTTTTATCACGTTCGGCGCGATCATCCTTGTGCTCTACATTCTGATCAAGGACAAGGAGTTTTTGGAAGACAAGCCGAAAAAGAGCGAGGAGCCCCGCGATGAAGCTTGAGCTTGACCGGAGCGGGGAGCGGCTGGACGCGGCGATTGCGCGGCTCGTGCCCGAGCTCAGCCGGAGCCAGGCGCAGCGGCTTTTAGAGGAAGGGCTTGTGACCTTTGAGGGAAGGGTTCTTAAAAAGAACGAAAAGTCGCGCGCGGGCATGGCGCTGGACATTGTGCTCCCCGAAGCGGCCGAGACAGAGCTCCAGGCGCAGGATATTCCGCTCGATATTCGCTATGAAGACGGCGACGTGATCGTCATCAACAAGCCCAAGGGTCTGGTCGTCCATCCCGCGCCGGGGCACCCGGACGGCACGGTCGTGAACGCGCTTTTGCACCACTGCGGAGACTCCCTCTCCGGCATTGGCGGGGAAAAGCGCCCCGGCATTGTCCACCGGATCGACAAGGATACCTCGGGTCTTCTGATCGCGGCGAAAAATGACTTTGCGCACGCGCATTTATCCGCGCAGTTAAAAGATCACTCGCTCGCAAGAACCTACGAATGCATTGTCTGCGGCAATCTCAAGGAGGATTCCGGGACGATCGACGCGCCCATCGGGCGGCACCCGACGGATCGCAAGAAGATGGCCGTGACGGAGAAAAACAGCCGCAATGCCGTCACGCACTGGGAGGTTATCGCGCGCTACCGTGGATATACGCATGTGCGGTGTAAATTAGAGACTGGCCGGACGCATCAGATCCGCGTGCATCTCGCCTGGCGCAATCACCCGATCGTAGGCGACATGGTATACGGGCACAAAAAGCCGGAGCTGGGGCTGGATACCCAGTGCCTGCATGCCGCCGCGTTAGACTTCATTCACCCGCGCACCGGAAAGCCCGTGCATGTGGAGTGCGAGCTTCCGGCGTATTTCAAACAGGTGCTCTCGAAGCTGGAGCCGTTATAAAGAACCGTCATGCATCCGCGTTGGTGCATGACGGTTCTTTTGCGTTCTTTCGGTGGTGACCGTAGGGGTCGATGCCCACATCGACCCGGCGGTACGTACCCGTTTTTCCGGGAATCCAATGCGAATTCGATGGTGCCTAATGGGGCGATGTGGGCATCGCCCCCTACGCAGTTGGGAGAAGGCATACAAATCACGGGAGCCGTGCGCACTTATCCATCAGCTTCTGATAGACGGCGCGCATCTCGGGCTCGCGGGTATTAGGAATCACGTCTTGAAGCGCGAACCAGCGCACGGCGCTGTTTTCGTCCGGCTTTTCGTGAAGCGCCTGCTGCTCATCGGCCTCTAAAAGATATGTCACGTTCAGGTGCAGATGGCTCGAGACGTATTTTCCGCGCTTGACGTGCCCGGGCACGCCGAGAATCTCCACAGAGAAAATGTCCCGCAAAACCGGCCTTGCCGTCACGCCCGATTCCTCGTTCGCTTCTTTGAGTGCCACGGCAAGCAGATCCGCCTCGCCGTCCGCGTGCCCGCCGAGCCACGCCCAGGAATCGTAAATGTTGTGATACGCAAGCAGAACCTTCGTTCTGTCGGGACTCACGATCCAGCACGAGGCGGTCAGATGCGCCATCTCGTTTTCCCGCGTATAAAGATCTGAAAACATACCGGCATATTGCAGCATCAGCCGCCGGTCGGAGGCCTCCTGCTCATTAAAAGGCGTGAAGGCTTGCAGCTGCTCAAAAATCGTCATAAAAACCTCCGAAAAACAAATCTCAGCCAAACAGTACGTGCATCAAAAGCGGCATGGTCACCATCGAAAGAAGCGTCGAGAGCATGACGCCGGAGGACGCAAGCTCGTGGTTCCCGCCGTAGAGGTAGGCGATGTTCGTCGCGTTCGTGGCCGACGGGATACACAGCACAACGACGATCACACCCAGAAGCATCGAATCCACACCCAGCGCGCGCAGCAGAAAATATGCGCAGACCGGAAGAATGACAAGCTTGACGGTGTACATCATATAGAGCTTTCCGTTTGTAAAGACCTTCCGCAGCGGCATCAGGGCAAGCGCGCTCCCCGTGATGAGCATGATCAGCGGCGAGGTCGTCTGGCCGATAAACGAGCACATGGAGGCGACGAGATTCGGCACCTTCAGGCCTGTGAGATAAATGGTGTAGGCCGTCAGGGAGGCGATCAGGCAGTGATTTTTGAAAATGCTCCAGCTCAGGTGGAATTTTCCGTGCCCGCTCACCAAATGCACGCCGTAGCTCCACATCAGAAGCTGCGAACACAAAACGATGACCGTCACATAGAACGACGCGTCCATGCCGAACAGCGCCTGCACGATGGGGTAGCCGATGTAGCTGATGTTGCAGTAGCTGAACAAAAAGCGCATGAGCCCCCGGTCTCCTTCCGGCACGCGCAGAAGCCTTACCACCACGCGGCTCAGACCCATGCAGCAAAAAAGCAGCGCAAAGCCGATGGCCGTGAGCATCAAGACCTGCTTGTTTGACATCAGACGCTCTTTTCCCATGACGGAGCTCAGCGCCAGCATGGGGTTTGTGAGCATAACGACAAGCTTTGAAATGGTCCGGTTCCCCGCATCGTCGAGCCAGCCGCGCTTGCCGCAGACAAAGCCCGCCGCCATCGCGAAGAACAGCACAAGCATTTTTTCAATCAGCGCCGGAACGTTCATATGTACCTCTTTTCATGCCGCTGCCGCGCCCGTACCCAGCCAGACGCGGCAGCGAAAGCCCTCTGAGAATCAGCCGAAGCAATGCGGGCAGGGGGTATAGCCGTTGGCCTCGGCGAGCTTGCGGCTGTAGGCCCAGAAGCTGGTCTGGGCGAAGTAGTCGCAGCCGTATTTGTGGTAATAGCCTGTGCCGTCGTTCTCCACAAACACGACGTACGCGTCCATGAATTTGGACTTGGTGACATAGCGACGGTTCGTCGAGGCAAGCTCCTCGTTGGTAGAGGTCAGCGTCTCAATCGACTGTGTGAGCGATGCGTTCTCCGTCTCCAGCGCTTCCTTTTCTGCCGTCACGCGCTGGAGCTCCGCCTGCTGGGTCGTCATGTCATACTGCGTCTGGCTGACCGTGCTCTGGGCGGACGTGAAATTTTTCTGGAGCTCTTCAATCGTCTGCGCCTGCTGCGAGAGTTCGTCCTTTGCCGACTGCAGCTCCTGCTGCGCGTCAAGAAGCGACTGCTCGAGCGTAGCAAGGCTTTCCTCGCGCTCTTCCAGATCCGACTCCCGCAGGCGAAGCGACACCCGCTGTGAGGCGCTGTTGGCAATCAGGTAAATGCTCAGGCCGAGGCTCAGCGCCGTGAAGACGCAGAGAATCGCGATGATTACGCCGTGGCCGCTCTGACGCTTTTTTGGCGCGGCGGGTGCGGACGGCTGGGGGATCGGCTTCGGCTTTGGCGGCTGAACGACGGGCTTTTGCATTTTCCCGCGCGGGGCGGGCATGGCGTGTCCGTCCTCCGAAATTGCACCGGGGTTCAGCGCACACTCCCGGCAGAACAGTTCGCCGTCCGGGATTTCACGGCCGCATTTGATACAGGTATTCATGGAAAACCTCGCTTTCTGAAAAGACAGACCGCACTCAAGCAGCGCTCCGGCTGCCCAACCGATAGGTCTACTGGACAGTCATCAGCGTGAACACAGCGAAGAGGGTAAAGACGATGTTGGCAGGTGCGTAGCTTCCCGTATAATCGGCGATCGCGCCGGGCATGAAGGAAAAGGCCAAGCCTCCGGCAGCGTAGAGCAGCTGGAAGCGCTGGATGCGGCGGGGGCGCTGCGCCTCTTCGCAGAAATCCGCCGCCCATACGCTCAAGCCCACCGTGCTCAAAGGAATGCCGACGCCAAAGAGGATCGCGGCCAGCAGCATGAGCGCGGTGCTCCTGATCCCCGCCAGCGTGCAGAAAATCAGCCCCGCGATCAAGCACGCGCCAAAGAGCCAGTTGCTTTTTCCGTCCCGAGCCGGTCGCAGGCCGCGCCACCAGCGCCTCAAAATAGAAGCACACGCGCAGGCTGAAGCGCTCGATGAGCGCACTTAAAATCAGGGAGAATACGACGGCAGAGACGCCCGTTCCCGCCGCGCAGATGCCGATGGCCGTGCCGCGGTGGGACGAAAACCAGCGGAGCATCAGAATGCTTGCCGGAAGCATCGCGCCGAGGCCGTATGACACGCCCGCAAGCATCCCGGCAAGATAGTAGCTCCAAAGCGTTTTTGCCTCCGCAAACAAAACGAACGAGCCCGCGCCAAGCAGCACCGCCAGCGTCAGTCCCACCCGGTAGCCGAGCTTTTCATAGTAGGCGTTCGCGACGAACATGCAAAGCAGAAACGTCACCGAACAGGCTGTTGTGATCATGGACGTCTGCGTGTTGGTAAAACCGTTCTGTGCAAGAATATACGGCTGTGTGACGGAAAAGGCATTGATGCACAGCCCGCCGCAGACCAGAAGCGCCAGTGTACAGCCGAGGCAGACCGCCCAGGCTCTGCGAATGTTCTTCATAGCACGCCCTCCAAAGTCCGTATTTTTTAACAGGCGTTTTACGGGTACATCCTAGTATATCCAAAATCAGATGGTTTGTAAATAATTGCAGAAAAAAAGAGCAGCCCCGCCAAAAACGGCGAGACTGCATTTGATGCAGGTATCATGAAAAGCCCTGCTTTCTGAACAGGTGCAGCGCATTCATACGGCGCTCCGGCTGCCCAGCCGGTAGGTCGACTGAACGGTCGCAAGCGCAAATACACTGAACGCAAAAAACGCCGCGTAGGCCGGCGCATAGCTTCCGGTGAGATCTGCGAACATGCCGGGCATGAAGGAAAAAACCAGACTTCCGAGCGCGTAGCACAGCTGGAATTGCTGGACGCGGCGGGAGACAAGCTCAATGGGGGAAAAGTCCGTCGCCCAAATGCTCAAGCCGACGGTGTTCAGCGGCACGCCCGCGCCATAGAGCACTGCGCTGAGATACAGAAGCGGCGCGCTGCGCAGCCCCGCCAGCACGCACAGCCCTACGCCCGTCAAAAGCATCGCCCCGAAAATCCGATTGGTGCGCATGGCGCCAAGCCGGTCGCAGACAATCCCGTACGCACATTTTCCGGCCATCAGCATAAAGCCGAAAACAGACACGGCAAGCGACACCTGCATGCCGTCCATCCCCTCGGTCGTATACAGGATCATCATATGCGAAAATCCGGTAGAGGCAATTGCGCCGAGAAAGGCCATCGTCAGATACAGCGCAGCCCAGCGAAGGCGGCTGGGATGGATGCTGTGAAGCGCGGCTGCCTGCGCAGACTCCTGCTGCACCGTACCAAACGGCGCGCAATCGCAGCTCTGCGGGCTCTGGCGAATCAGAAGAAACACGAGCGCGGCGATCATCAGCGTCAGCCCCGCTTCGGCCAGAAAGCAGACGCGCAGAGAGTATTTTGTAATCAGAAGCGTCAGAATCGGCGCGAACGCAACCGTCGCAAATCCGGTTCCGGCGGAGCACAGGCCGATGGCCATCGCGCGATGGGAGGCGAACCAGCGCATCACGAGAATGGTTGCCGGAACCATCGAGCCGAGGCCGAGCGCCAGCCCGGATACTGCGCTTGCCAGAAAATATGCGCCGAGCGTTTTGGCTTCGGCATAGAGCGCAAACGACAAAGCCGCAAGCAGCACCGACAGCGTCATCCCCGCCCGGTAGCCAACTTTTTTATAGTAAAGATTCACGCCGAACATGCACAGCAGATGCGCGACCGAGCGGACGGTGATCAGCATGGATGTCTGCGTGTTGGTAAAACCGTTCTGTGCAAGAATATACGGCTGGGTCACGGAAAAAGCGTTGACAGTCAAGCCGCTGCAAACCAGCAGCATCAGTGTGCTTCCCAGACAGACCGCCCAGGCTCTGTGAAATTTTTTCATAGCGTGCCCTCCAAGGTCCGTATTTTTTGCGTTTTACGGGTACCATTCAGTATAGCCAAAAATGGATGCTTTGTAAATCCTTGCAGAAAAAAAGACCGGCCCCGCCGGAAAAACCGGGAGGCCGGAGACGCGCTTCCTTGTTTGCACTTCTGTAAGGACATCAATCCGCGTCGCTGCTGTTCTGAAGCTTCGAGGCCTGATCGGCGGTGACGAGCGCGTCGATGAGCTCGTCTAAATTGCCGTCCATGATCGAGTCGATCTTATAGAGCGTCAAGCCGATGCGGTGATCGGTCACGCGGCCCTGCGGGAAATTATACGTGCGGATGCGCTCGTTGCGCATGCCGGTGCCGACCTGGCTGCGGCGCTCATTCGTCACGGCGGAGTTGATGCGCTCCTGCTCGATCTCATATAATTTGGAGGCCAGCATCTGCATGCACTTTTCGCGGTTCTGCACCTGCGAGCGCTCCTCCTGACACGAGACGACAATGCCGGACGGCTTGTGGATCAGGCGCACGGCGGAGGATGTTTTGTTGATGTGCTGCCCGCCCGCACCGGAAGAGCGGAAGACCTGCATCTCGATATCCTCCGGGCGGATATCGACCTCGGCCTCCTCCATCTCGGGAAGCACCGCGACAGTTGCCGTCGAGGTGTGGACTCTGCCGCCGGACTCTGTTTCCGGCACGCGCTGCACGCGGTGCACACCAGATTCAAACTTGAGTCTGGAATACGCCCCGTCGCCGTCAATTTCAAAATCCGCTTCCTTGACGCCGCCGAGCTCTGTTTCGTTGTAGTTGAGTAATGTCACCTTCCAGCCCTTCGACTGCGCGTACATGGTGTACATCCGATACAGGCTGTGGGCAAACAGCGCGCTTTCCTCGCCGCCCACGCCGCCGCGAATCTCCACAATGACGCTCTTGTCGTCGTTCGGGTCGCGCGGCAGAAGCAGGATCTTGAGCTCCTGCTCCAATTCCTCCAGCTGCTTTTTTAAGGCCGTGTATTCCTCCTGACAAAGCGCCTTCATCTCCGCGTCCAGCCCGCCCGCGTCCAGCATTTCGCGCAGTTCGTCCGCCTCTTCTTTCGCTTTGCAGTAGCTCCGGTAGGCTGTCACAACGGGCTCTAAGCGCTTTTGCTCGCGCAAAAGCTTCGAGGCCGCCTTGGGGTCGGCGTAAAAATCCGGCTGCCCAGCGCGCTCGGCCATCTCCATGTATCGTTCTTCCACAAGTCGCAGTTTTTCCAGCATAGCTTCCTCGCATGCGCCCCAATTCACGGGGCAAATTTTTCTGCTATCATCATACTCTATTTTTCCCCCGCCGTCAAATATTCGCGCCGCTTTTGCACATACTAGCCCTGATTTTACGGAAGGGAAGCGGCGCTGTGAAAAAAATTCTGGCAGTTCTGGCGGCAATTTCGCTCCTGGCTTCCTGCGCGCCAAGCGCCGAAGCGGGCAACACAAAAGAAGCAAAGGGCTGCATCGCCCTGACGTTTGACGACGGCCCTTCGGGCGCGATCACGGAGCGGCTTTTAGACGGCCTTACGGCGCGGAACGTGAAGGCGACGTTTTTCCTCTGCGGCTACCGCATCGAAAAATATCCCGAAATCGCGCAGCGCATGGCCAGCTGCGGCCACGAGCTGGGGCTCCACTCCAACCGGCACGATTATATGCAGCACATGACAAAAGAAGAGGCGCTCGACGATCTTTCCGAGTGCCAGAGCATCCTCACCGAGACGACCGGCGTGACGGCAAAGCTCTTCCGCCCGCCGGGAGGGCTCTATTCGCAGGATCTGCTGGCCGCGTCGAAGGAGCTCGGCCTTTCCGTCGTGTTTTGGTCGGTCGATCCGCACGACTGGGACAAAGAGAAATCTGCGCAGGTGCTGCCGTATTTACTTTCGCATGCGGCGGCGGGTGATGTGATTCTGATGCACGACCTCACGGAGCACTCCGTCTCTGCCGCGCTTTCCTTCATCGATACGATGCGCGCGCGGGGCTTTGAGTTCTGCACCGTCTCCGAGCTCGCCGCGCTTTCCGGCGTGACACTTGCCCCCGGAACGTATTATAACCGTTTCCCGCATTGACGAACAGCGTCCCATCGATTAAAATAGAGAAAAATAGCTTACAGGAGGCGCATCATGGACAAAAAGGAACTTCGCGCGCAGATCCGCGCAAAAAAGCGGGCTATGACGCCGGCGCAGGTAGAAGCATGCAGCGAAAAGCTGGCCGTGCTCTTCCGGGAGCATCCGCTCTATCAGCGAGCGAAAAGCATCTACGGCTACCTTCCCTACAACCAAGAGGTGCGCACCGTGCCGATGCTCCGCCAGGCGCAGGAGGACGGCAAGCGCGTGGCCGTGCCGAAGGTGTATGGCGACACAATGAAATTTCTCTGGCTGGACGATTTAGACGCCGTCGCGCCCGGCGCGTATAATATCCCCGAGCCCATCGCAGATGAGCCCGAGGCAGACGACGAGACGGCGCTGGTACTCATGCCCGGCCTTGCCTTCGACCCCGAAGGCCACCGCTGCGGCTACGGCGGCGGGTTCTACGATAAATTCCTCGCCGCGCACCCGAACCACCCGACGCTTGCCCTGTGCTACGGCTTTCAGATGTTCGAGCATCTGGACGTGGACGCGCACGATATCCCGGTCGACGCAGTTTTATCTGCGGACGTGGAGGCGGGCGAATGAAATACGTCCTGCTGCTCATCTTCTGCGCGCTCGTGTTTCTTGTCTGCTTTCTGGTCGATAAGCTCCTTCAGAAGCTCTTTCCGAAGCACGAGCTGGAGAAAAGCAAATCCGTTGTGCGCCCGCCGCAAAAGAGCGCAACGTTTGGGGTTCTTCTTGTGTTCATTCCTCTGATGGCGCTTTTGTTCTGGATGCCGGAGGGCGGAGACACGCTTCTTACCATCTGCTGCGCCGGCGCGATGATCATGGGAGCGTTCCTGCTCTACACGTATTTTTCCGTCGCCATTTACTATGGCGAAGACAGCTTTCTTTATAAGACGCTTCGCGGCGGCAAAAAAGAATACCGCTACGCGGACATCCGAGGCCAGCGGAGCCTCATGACGCGCGGCGGCATCAACACGATTTTGTTTGTCGGAGAAGATGAGCTGAACCTCTACAGCGCCATGCAGAACCTGAACCCCTTTTTAAAAAAGGCGTTCTTCCGCTGGTGCGAGGAAAAGCATATCGACCCGGATTCTATTGAGAATAATCCCCGCATGTTCACGTGGTTCCCAGACCCCGACGAAGAGAAGAAGCCCAGCGAAGCGTAACGCACGCAGGAGGTCTTGCAATGAAAAAACGAACAGTTTTCATCTTGTTGACCCTACTTCTTTTGACCCTTTCCGCCTGCAAAAAGCAGCCGGAGCCCGCGATGGACACCCAAACCTCGCCCGCACAAACCGAACCCGCCGAGGAACCAGCT
>CAKUNY010000071.1 GCA_934668605.1 uncultured Oscillospiraceae bacterium
GATCTGCAAAGGTCAGATTCTGTTCCATGTGTTTCGTCTCTTTTCTGAAAAATCGCAATTTTTTTTATTATATCATAGTTTGTTCCGAAATCCAAGCCCCTGCGGTTGCGCTTTGCAATTTTCCTGCGACGATGGGCGGGAGCTGCGGCTTGTGTTGCCGGTCAGCACAAATTAAGGATTATTAAGAAAATTTTTCCACGCCGCTATGGTATACTGATGACGAAAGCATTTGTTTTTTGGCGAAAAGGAGAAAAGCATGAAAAAGCTGTTTGCCGCGCTGCTGGCGCTGCTGCTATTGACAGGCTGTCAGGGAAAAAAGCCGCAGGCGGAAATTACGCCGCCCGAGCCGCAGCCGGTGGCCTCGGAACAGGCTCCCGAGCCGCCGATGCCGGAGACGGCTCAAACAGAGCAGGAGCGGCAGACGCTCGAGCAGCGCCTGTTTTTCGCGACGGTCTGCACATGCATGATGGAAGACAGCGCGCGCTGGCATCTGCAAGCGCTCGGCATCGAGGCGGACGCGCCGCCGGCGGATTTTTCAGCCGCAATGGAGGCCTTCCGGAAGACGCTTTTCGCAAAGGACGCGCAGGACACGTTCTGGTTGATTGACGAAACAGAGAACGGCATGGAGCTGCAATTCTGGAGGTATGACGACGGGAATCATCCGGGAAGGCTCTCGTGCGTGGAGGCGCTATTCTGGGAGCCCGGCATGGAAACGGCGACGATCATCGGAAAAAGCCTTGTGCTGGATCAGCTGCGCTGGGCTTCCTGTGCGGCGGATGCGCCCGAGGAGGAGCGCGCACGCATCGAGCAGGCTTACGAGCGCCATTCGCCGAATCATTTCTCCGGAACGGGCTGGCGCGCGAGTCTGGCTCCGGATGGGAAGCTCGCCCTCATGGCGCTCGACCCGGAGCGCGGCGGGGCGCTGCTTTATCCATGCAGCCAGACAGACGGAGCTTTGATCTGGAACAGAGAGGATGTACCGCAGGGCGTGAATGACGAGCTCTATCGGGCGCTTTGCAGTGTAGACTTTGACGAGAGCGTGATCGCGGCAGGGGAGAGGAACCTGCTGCGCGGCCTTCTCGCCTCGAGCCTTTGGACGGACGATTTTATTCCGTGGGACGGGCCGCGCCCGGTAAATACGTTTGACGGAATATATCTTGCCTACGATCTCAAAAACGCCCTCCGGCCGCTTCTGAACGAGCTTCGCGCCGACGAATCGCGGGCAAAGGACTTTTTAGCGTCCGGCTCGTGGACGCTTTTCCACGACGGCGGCGCGCGTTTTCATCTGACAAACGAAGAGGGACGGGAAATTGAGCTGTCCGCGCCGCTGCCGTAAGGAGGAAGAGCATGAAAAGACAATGTTACCGCTTGCTCCGGGGCATCAACTGCGCAGAGCAGGACGGTCGCATCACGGAGCTGGAACTGTTCGCATTCGTGTAAGCCTTCCGATACCGAAAAAACCCGCCGCACAGCTCGTGCGGCGGGTTTTGTGTCAGAATTACTTTGCCTTGCCGAGGTACGCGGCCTTGACCTCCTCGTTTTCGAGAAGCTCCTTGCCTTCGCCCTGCATGAGGATCGTGCCGGTCTGCATGACGTATGCCCAGTCGGCGGTCTTGAGCGCCATGTTGGCGTTCTGCTCGATCAGAAGCACCGTAATACCCTGCTTGTTGATCTCCTTGATGATCTCGAAGATACCCTTGACGACCAGCGGCGCTAAGCCCAGAGACGGCTCATCCATCATGACGAGCTTGGGCTTTGCCATCAGGGCTCTTCCGACTGCCAGCATTTGCTGCTCGCCGCCGGAGAGTGTGCCTGCCAACTGCCACTCGCGCTCTTTCAGGCGCGGGAAGAGCTTGTAGACCTCGTCCATGTCCGCTTTGATGGGATCCTTGCGCAGGTACGCGCCGATGCGAAGATTCTCTTCGACTGTCAGGTTCGGGAACACGCGCCGTCCCTCGGGAACGAGCGTGACGCCGGTCGAAACGATCTGGTCGGTCGACTTGCCAAGCAAACTCTGGCCGTTAAAGAGAATGTCGCCGGACTTCGGTTTGACCAGGCCCGCGATGGATTTGAGCGTCGTGGATTTGCCTGCGCCGTTCGAGCCGACGAGGGTCACGATCTTGCCCTCTTCGACCGTCAGGTCAATGCCCTTGACGGCCTCAATGCCGCCGTAGGAGACGACAAGGTTCTTGATTTCCAGAATATTAGCCATCCTCGTCCACCCCCAAATATGCGTCGATGACGCGCTGATCGTTCTGAATTTCTGCCGGAACGCCCGCGGCGATCTGACGGCCAAAGTCGATAACGTAGATCCGGTCGGAAATGTCCATGACCAGATTCATGTGGTGCTCGATGAGGAAGATGGTGAGCTTAAATTGCTCGCGAATTTCTCGGATGAACGCAGTCAGCTCCTCGGTTTCCTGCGGGTTCATGCCGGCGGCCGGCTCGTCGAGAAGCAGAAGCTTCGGGTCGGTCGCAAGCGCGCGCGCAATCTCAAGACGGCGCTGTTTGCCGTAGGGAAGGGAGGTGGCGAGTTCGTCTTTTAGCTCGTCGAGTCCGACGATTTTGAGAAGCTCGAGCGTCTTTTCGCGCTGCGACAGCTCCTCTTTGCGGTTCAGGCGGAACGTCGCCGAGAACACGTTCGAGGTCTTGCGCAGGTGCATCGCCGTGAGAACGTTATCGAACACCGTCATGGACTTAAACAGGCGGATGTTCTGGAACGTTCTTGCAATGCCCATCTTCGTGATGTAGTCCGGGGTGTGCGAGACGACGTGCGGATAGAGCTCCTTGCTGTCGCCCGCGTAGAGCTTTTTCATCTTGCCCTGCGGGTGGTTTTCGACGATCGTCTTGCCGCAGAACTCGACCTTGCCGTTCGTGGGCTCATAGACGCCCGTGATGCAGTTGAACGCGGTCGTTTTGCCCGCGCCGTTCGGGCCGATGAGCGCGACGATCTCGCCCTCGTAGATATCCATCGAGAGGTTGTTGACGGCTACAACGCCGCCGAACTGCATGGTGACGTTTTCAACGTGCAGAACCGATTCAGCCATTGCGCGCGCCTCCCTTCGATGTGTTCTTTTTGCGTTTCAATAGATCGGACAGCTCGCGGTCGCCCATAATGCCCTTGCGGAAGAACAGGACGACGCACATGATGATGACGGAGACGACCGCCATACGGAAGCCGTTTTTGAAGAGGCCGGGCGCCTTGATGCCGAGGAACTCGCCAGAGTCCAGGCCGCGCAGCAGCCACTCGAGGCTCGCGATGTACAAAAAGCTCGTAATGACAGAGCCCGTGATCGAGCCGATGCCGCCGATGACGACGATGAGCAGGATCTCGTAGGTCATGGTGCTCTTAAAGGAGAGCGCCTGCACCGTGCCCATGTACATGGCCAGCATGCCGCCGCCGACGCCCGCGAAGAAGGACGAAATGATGAACGCCAGACGCTTGTGGTGCGCGAGGTTGATGCCCATCGCTTCTGCCGCGATCTCGTCGTCGCGAATGGCCTTGAACGCGCGGCCGTAGGTCGAATTGACCAGCAGCAAAATGATGGCGATGAACAGGCCGATTAAGATCAAGTACGAGCTTGCGCCGCCGAGATCGGGGTAGCTCTTTAAAAGGTTCGAGCCATTCGTGAGCGGGCCCAGTGCGTTCCACTGGAAGAATGCACGCACGATCTCGGCAAAGCCCAGCGTCGCGATGGCCAGATAGTCGGACTTCAGACGAAGCACCGGCAGGCCGATCAGGTACGCGACGAGCGCTGCGATCAGGCCGCCGATCATGAGCGCAATGATCATGCCGACCACGGAGCCCACGTTCTGCCCCAGAATGCCGGAGAAGACCTCGGGCAGGGAGAACTTGACAATGCCGCCGTTAAAATACTGATACACGCCCGCGCGCTTGTCGATGGGGATGCTCAGAACGGCATAGGCATATGCGCCAAGGAGCATGAAGCCCGCCTGACCGAGGGAAAACAGACCCGTAAAGCCGTTGAGCAGGTTCATGGAGACTGCCACGAGCGAATACACAGCCGCTTTCTTGATGACCTTGATGGCAATATGATAGCTCGGAAGCTTGGCGTCGAGATAGAACGCGACAGCCAGAACGACGAGCAGGATAACCGCGATGATGATCGATTCGCGCTTGTTGTTCTTTTTCATATCCGGCACCTCCTCAGACCTTGTCGGTGGCTTTCTCACCGAACAGACCGGTCGGCTTGACGCACAGAACGACGATCAGGATCACGAACGTGAACGCGTCGGAGAACGTGGAGTAGCCGATGCCCTTGATGAGCTCTTCGCACAGACCGATGATGAACGCGCCGACGACCGCGCCCGGGATTGAGCCGATGCCGCCGAAGACCGCCGCGACGAACGCCTTCAGACCCGGCATGCCGCCGGAGGTGATGGCCACGTTGGGGTAGTTCGTGAAGTACAGCAGCGCGCCGACGGCTGCGAGGAACGAGCCGATGACGAACGTGAAGGAAATGACGGAGTTGATCTTGATGCCCATGAGCTGCGCCGTCTCAAAATCCTTGGAGGCCGCGCGCATTGCCATGCCGATCTTCGTCTTCTTCGTCAGCCACACGAGAACGAGAACCAGCAGAATGGTCAGAAACGGGGTGACGAGCGTGACGCGCTTGGTCTGCGCGCCGAAGACCGTGATCATGTCGGAAACCCAGGGGATGGGGTTGGTCACCGGCTGGGGAAGACCGCCGGTCAGATAGAACGCGAGGTTCTGGATAAGATAGCTCACGCCGATGGCGGAGACCATCAGAGACATTCTCGGCGCCGAGCGCAGCGGCTTATAGGCGGCGCGCTCAATGACAAAGCCGAGCAGCGCTGTCAGAATGAGCACCAGCGGGATCGCCAGCACCATCGGCAGCGAGGCGGACGCATAGACCATAATGAGGCCTGCGACCATGAAGACATCGCCGTGGGCAAAGTTGATCAGACGCAAAATACCATAGACCAGCGTGTAGCCGATGGCAATGAGCGCGTACTGACCGCCTGCGGAAATGCCGTTGATGACGTAGGGAAGCAGCCCTTGCATAGTTTCGGAACCTCCTGATTAGATTGAAGGATCATGGAGGCTCTACCGCAAACGCTGCGGCACAGCTTCCCGTATCCTACGAGAGCCAGCAAAAGCGGGGCTTTTACTGGAAGGGGATGCGCCTCGACTGCGTGCATAACTTTTGCGCGTTGCGCAAAAGTTCCACACTTGCGAGGCGAGCGGTATGTTTCCGGTCAGCAAAGCCGCCGGATAACATAATTTTTAATTTATTTCGCCATCTGCGGACGGCGAAACTCTGCGAGGCTTGGGATTGGCTCTGGTGAGGCAGCGCCCCACCAGAGCCGTGAAAAGACTGTTTGATTTACCGCTGAGAATTACTGCTCAACGGTCTGGACGGCGACGAATTCCCAGGCACCGGTTTCGGTGTTGGCTTCCTTGATGTAAGCGGCGTCGCGCTTTGCATCGCCAATGTCGTCGAATTCGATCACGCCCGTGACACCTTCATAATGCACGCCGGGAAGCGCAGCCAGAATGGCGGCGGGATCGGTGGAGTCGGCAGCCTTGATGGCAGCCAGAGCGGTGAAGTATGCGTCATAGCCCATCGCGGTAACGCCCGCGACAACGTCGTTGCCGCCGTTGTTGGTCATCATGTCGGGGTTGTCATTGAGCCACTGCTTGATACCGGCGTCGAATTCCGGAGAGCCGCCTTCCTGATAGAAGGTGGTGACGAGCAGACGGACGTCCTTGCCCTTGGTGGACTCGAGCACCATGTTGTTATCGACGGTGTCGGTGCCGAGGATCGCGCCCTTGAAGCCCTGCGCGGCAGCGGCCTCGATGATCAGCTGTGCGTAGTTGGTGGAAACGGGGCAGAAGATAACGTCTGCGCCGTCGGCCATTGCGTTATTGATGTAGGAAACGAAGTTCGCGTTGCCCTCGGGGAAGTCCTCGGAGACGACTTCGCCGCCGAGACCCTTGAAGGCCTCGGAGAAGTAGTACACCAGACCCTGGTCGTAGTCAGAGCCGAGCATAGCCAGCGTGTAGGCCTTCTTAGCGCCCATTTCCTTATAGGCGTAGTTCGCGTGAACGGTGCCCTGGAACGGATCGAGGAAGCAGACACGGAAGTAGACCGAGCAGTCGGACGTGACCTGCGGGTTGGTGCAGCCGATGCCGATGGCAGGGATGCCGGCCTCTTCGAAGACCTTGCCGCCCGCCATAGAAACGCCGGAGCCGTAGGAGCCGAGGACGATGGAAACGCCGCGGTTGACGAGCTCGGAAGCGGCCGAGGGGCCGTTTTCAGCGGTCGTGCGGTTGTCAACGATCTCAAGCTGGATGTCGTAGGTTTCGCCGCCGAGTTCGATGGTCGGCTGGACGTAGTTGCCGTACTGCGGGCCAAGCGTCTCCTGCTTGCCGCCGGCGCCGTTGTCGCCGGTCAGAGGCTCGAAGATGCCGATTTTGAGAACCTTGTTGCCGGATGTGCTCTCGGCAGCGGGAGTCTCGGTGGTCGTGGTGGTCTCAGAGGTCGGGTTTTCTGTGGTGGACGTACTGGCGCAGCCAACGAACAGGCAAGCCAGCATGCAGAGGCAAAGAAGCAATGCGATGGTCTTTTTCATGAAACGTGATCCTCCTTACAAAACTGTCCGCGGTGGGTAGACCCAGGCGGTTTTATTATTATAACCAGTTGATTGTAAAAAGGCAAGCGCTTTTTTGTGCGTTTTGCTGGAATATGTACAAAAGTGGATAGAAGGATGCATTTTTTACATAGCAAAAATTCGGAAAACTTCGCAAGTAATTCCCAGTCAAAAGCCAACAGTTTTCCAGGAAACCTTTTAAAATTTCAGGTTTTTTCTGTAAAACTGTCCTTGTGCTGCGCAAAAAGTCCGCAAAACGTGCACCGTACAAAATCACGAAAAAGGCAAGTCCCGGCAGGGTGCGTACCCTGCCGGGGGTGCTGCATTTTTTCTTGCGGAAAAAATCTTAACGCGCTTAACAGCTTACTCGATGCCCTGAACCTTCACGAACTCCCATTCGCCGGATTCGGTGTTGGCCGATTTGATGTAGGCCGCGTCGCGCTTTGCGTCGCCGATCTCGTCGAATTCAATCAGACCCGAAACGCCGCTGTAGCTCACGCCGGGAAGCGCTGCGAGCACGGCAGCGGGATCCGTCGAGCCGGCCGCCTTGATGGCCTCGAGCGCAACAAAGTATGCGTCGTAGCCCATCGCCGTCACAGCGGAGACCATGTCGTTGCCGCCGTTGTTGGTCAGTGCGTCGGAATTTTCATTCATCCACGCCTTGATGCCGGAGTCGAACTCAGGCGCGCCGCCCTCCTGATAGAAGGTCGTGATCTCGACGTTGACGCTCTTGCCCTTGGCGGACTCAATGACCATGTTGTTGTCCCACGTATCGGAGCCGAGGAGATGACCCTCGAAGCCCTGCGCGCTGGCCGCCTCGATGATCAGCTGCGCGTAGTTCGTGGAGACCGGGGCGAAGATAACGCCCGCACCCGCCGACTTGGCGTTGTTGATGTAGGAAACGAAGTTTGCGTTGCCTTCGGGGAAGTCCTCGGAAACGACCTCGCCGCCGAGTGCCTTAAAAGCTTCGGTGAAGTAATAGATGAGGCCCTGATCGTAGTCCGAGCCGAGCATTGCCAGCGTGTAAGCGGTGGAAACGCCGAGCTCCTTGAACGCGTAGTTTGCAAGGACGGTGCCCTGGAACGGATCGAGGAAGCAGATTCTGTAGTAGACGCTGCAATCGGAGGTAACCTGCGGGTTGGTGCAGGTCACGCCGATGGCCGGAACGCCCGCTTCCTGGAAGACCGTGCCGCCTGCCATCGAAACGCCGGAGCCGTAGGAGCCGAGGACAATCGATACGCCGCGGTTCATGAGCTCGGAAGCGGCCGAGGGGCCGTTTTCGGCCGACGTGCGGTTGTCGACGATCTCGAGCTTCACATCGTACGTTTCGCCGCCGATCTCAACGGTGGGCTGGACGTAGTTGGCATACTGCATGCCGAGGATTTCCTGCTTGCCGCCGGCGCCGTTGTCACCGGTCTGCGGCTCGAAGACGCCGATCTTGACGACATTGTCGCCGGAAGCGGCGGGAGCGGCTTCCTCAGAAGAAGCGGCTTCCTCAGAAGAAGCGGCTTCCTCGGAAGCGGCGGGTGCGGATTCTTCCGCGGCGCTGCTCTCGGACGATGCGGGCGCGCTCTGGCTGGCGCAGCCTGCGAAGACGCTGAGTACCATCAGAATGCAAAGCAATAATGCAATCAGCTTTTTCATGTTCATTCCTCCTGAATTGTCCGCGTATCAAAGACAACTGTGCGCGAACTAAATTATGCTCCCAATTATAGCGGCATTGGCGCAAAAAAGCAAGAAGAATTTTATCATTTTTTGTAAAAATTATGACGGAATTATGTCCATGAGCTGTTCAAAGTGTAAAAAAGCCGGGATATCATGGATAATGCATGGATAATTCGATGGTTTCTCCTGAAAAAAGTTCTGACTTTTCTTCGGTAAAGTGCGCGTGAGGCTATGCAATAACAACGTTCGTCCGTGAACCACGGACATTCACCATAATTTCTTTCATTTTCAGTCCGCACAGCCGCAACGCTTGTCCGCCTATGCCGGATTTTTGCACTCCTTTGGGGGCGCGTATTACGGAATTTCCGAACCCCTACGGCGCGTCCGTAGGGGTCGATGCCCACATCGACCCAAAGGCACCATCGAATTCGCCGAAGATTTTCGTAAAAAGGGTGCTTTCTGCCGGGACGATGTGGGCATCGTCCCCTACGCATAACCGGAAGGTTTTTTGAAATTCGTAAGGTCGGATTGTTGGACAACGCAAAAAGGCAGAAAGACGTTTCGTCTTCCTGCCTTGGGGTGCGGTATTCGATTAGAGCTCGCAGTTGCCGACGGTTCTCGGGAAGGGGAGCACGTCGCGGATGTTGGAGATACCCGTGAGGTACATGACGCAGCGCTCGAAGCCGAGGCCGAAGCCTGCGTGACGGGTCGAGCCGTACTTGCGCAGGTCGAGATAGAAGCCGTAATCCTCGGGCTTGAGGCCGAGCTCATTCATGCGGGCAAGGAGCGTGTCATAGTCGTCCTCGCGCTGGCTGCCGCCGATGATCTCGCCGATGCCGGGCACGAGGCAGTCCATTGCCGCGACGGTCTTGCCGTCGGCGTTGAGCTTCATATAGAAGGCCTTGATCTCCTTGGGGTAGTCGGTGACGAAGACGGGGCGCTTGAAGATCTGCTCGGTGAGATAGCGCTCGTGCTCGGTCTGAAGGTCGCAGCCCCAGAAGACCTTGTAGTCGAACTTGTCGTTGTGCTGCTCGAGAAGCTTCACGGCCTCGGTATAGGTCACATGGCCGAATTCACTCGTCATGACGTGGTTGAGCCGGTCAAGAAGCCCCTTGTCGACAAACTGGTTAAAGAACGCCATCTCCTCGGGGGCGTTCTCGAGAACGTAGGAGATCACGAACTTGATCATGTCCTCGGCGACGCGCATATCGTCGGAGAGATCCGCAAACGCCATCTCGGGCTCGATCATCCAGAACTCGGCGGCGTGGCGCGTGGTGTTGGAGTTTTCGGCGCGGAAGGTCGGGCCGAAGGTGTAGATATTGCGGAAAGCCTGTGCGAAGGCCTCACCGTTCAGCTGACCGGACACGGTCAGATTCGTCTCCTTGCCGAAGAAGTCTTCGGAATAGTCGATCGAGCCATCTTCGAGTCTGGGCGGGTTATTGAGGTCGAGCGTCGTCACCTGGAACATTTCGCCGGCGCCTTCACAGTCAGAGCCTGTGATGAGCGGCGTGTGGACATAGACGAAGCCGCGCTCC
>CAKUNY010000072.1 GCA_934668605.1 uncultured Oscillospiraceae bacterium
GGCAGGATAACGAGGGGAAACGTGATCGAAAATTCGGCGGATGCGTTTCCGTGCTGCCCTGTGCGCGTGACGCGGTCAGAAATATGCGGGTAACCGCAAAACAGAGGGGCCGCGAACAGGAAGCAGGCAAATATCTGCGGTTTGTCCTGAACTTATTTTCAGGAGGAACTACCTTATGTGTGGAATCGTAGGTTATATCGGCAAGGAGCAGGCCGCGCCCATTTTGCTCGACGGGCTCCAGAGGCTTGAGTACCGGGGCTATGACTCGGCGGGCATCTGCGTGGCGGAAAACGGCGTGCTGGACATTGCCAAGTGTAAAGGCCGGCTCGTGAATCTCGCGGAGAAGACCGGAAACGGCGCTCTCATGCGCGGCACGATCGGCATCGGGCACACCCGCTGGGCGACGCACGGCGAACCGAACGATATCAACTCCCACCCCCATGTGTCCCAGAACGGAAAAATCGCGCTGGTACACAACGGGATCATTGAAAACTATCTGGAGATCCGCGAATTTCTCGAGGAAAAGGGCGTAAAGTTCGCCTCGGAAACGGACAGCGAGGTCGTCGCGCAGCTGCTGGAATATTGTCTGGGGCTCGACGAGGTGCACTGCATGCAGGACGCCATCTATATGGTGCTCCACCGCATCGAGGGCGCGTATGCCTTCGGCATCGTCTGTGCGGACGACCCGGAGCGGCTGTATGCGGCAAGAAAGGACGCGCCGCTGCTTCTGGGCTACGGCGACGGATGCAGCTTCATCGCCTCCGACGTGACGGCACTCGTCAAGTACACAAGAGACGTCTCCTACATGGAAGACGGCGAGGTCGCCGTTCTCACGCGCGACTCCATTCAGGTCTATAACGCGATGGAGCTGCCGATTGAAAAGGAGCACCACCACATCGACTGGGAGATCTCCGCGGCGGAAAAGGGCGGATACCCGCACTTCATGCTCAAGGAGATCATGGAAGAGCCCGAGGCGCTGCGCCGCGCGATCACGCCGCGCATCAAAGACGGGCGGATCGATTTTGGCGATCTCGTCCTTGGCCGCGAGACGATCGAGAAAATCAGCCGCATCATGATCATCGCCTGCGGCTCTTCGTATCACGTGGGCATGCTCGGGAAATACACGATCGAAAAGCTGACGCGCATTCCGGTCGAGGCCGTGCTGGCCTCCGAGTTCCGGTACTGCGACCCGATCGTAGATAATCACACGCTCGCCATTGTGATCAGCCAGTCGGGCGAGACGCTCGATACGATGGCGGCGCTCCGGGAGGCGAAGGCCAGAGGCGCGCGGGTGCTTTCGATCGTGAACGTGGTCGGAAGCTCGATCGCAAGAGAATCGGACGACGTGCTCTACACGTGGGCAGGCCCCGAGATCGCCGTCGCGACCACGAAGGCGTACTCCACGCAGCTGGCCGTCATTGACATGCTGGCAATTTACATGGCAGACAGTCTCGGAAAGCTCAGCGCGGCAGAATACGCCCGCCTGGTTGAAGAGCTTCAGATGCTCCCGGAGAAGATCGAGACGGTGCTTCAAGACCGCGAGAAGATCCAGTTCTTCGCCTCGCAGTATTTTAACCACGACTCGGTGTTCTTCATCGGCCGGAATCTGGATTACGCGCTCGGGCTCGAGGGCTCTTTGAAGCTCAAGGAGATTTCCTATATCCACTCCGAGGCCTACGCATCCGGAGAGCTCAAGCACGGCACGATTTCCCTCATCGAAGACGGCACGCTCGTCGTCGCGCTGGGGCTCTATGAGCCGCTTTTTGAAAAGGCAATGAGCAACGTCATCGAGGTCAAGGCCAGAGGCGCAAGCGTGCTGGCTCTTACGACCGAGAGCGGAAAAGAGGAGATGGAAAAGCGTGTCGACGCGCTTCTGACCGTCCCGGATACCGAGCTCATGTTCCTGCCGTCGCTCGGCGTGGTGAGCTTGCAGCTGTTCGCGTATTATATCGCGCTGCAACGAGGCTGCGACATCGATAAGCCGAGAAACCTCGCCAAGAGTGTAACTGTTGAATAAAAAATACGTCCCCCAGAGAACTCCTCTGGGGGACACTTATATTTCACGGGAATTAGAATTTAGATGCCGAGGTAACCCTTGAGCACGCGAAGGGTGTTTTCCACGCCGCTGACGTGGCTTCGTTCATAGCCGTGGCTTGCGTAGACGCCGGGGCCGATGAGTCCGTGCCGGATGTCGAAGCCCGCGCGGAGCGTCGCCTCCACGTCCGAGCCGTAGTGCGGGTACACGTCGAGCGCATAGTCTGCGCCCTCTTTTTTGGCTGCGTCAATGAGCTTTCCGACGACCTCGTAGCTGTATGGCCCGCCGGAATCCTTGACGCAGATGGAGACCTGCTTTTCCGTACAGGTAAGCCCGTCACCCACGCAGCCCATGTCCACGCTGATGGACTCCGTGACGCCGGAGGGGACAGAGCCGGAGCCGCCGTGGCCGACCTCTTCATAGACCGTCACATGCGCGTAGACCCGCCGCGCGGGCGTTTTGCCGGTATCATGCAGGTATTTCGCGAGCCCGAGCAGCACGCCGACGGAGAGCTTGTCGTCTAAAAAGCGGCTTTTGATATACCCGGAGGACGTGATCCTTGTGCGCGGCTCGAAGCAGACGATATCTCCCACTTCGACGCCGAGCGCGCGGGTGTCCTCCGCCGATCTGACGTCCTCATCGAGAACGGCCTCGACCGTGTCAAACGTGCGCTTCGCGTCTGCATACTCGCCGTTGACATGCACCGAGGCGTTGCACAGCTGCACCGTGCCCTCGATGATGTTACCCGTTCTCGTGTGGACGCGGACATTCTCTGTCTCCGCGTTTTCCGCGCGCATGCCGCCAAGGGGCGTGAGCTTCAGCCGGCCGCTTGCCTTGACCTCGGCGACCATCGCGCCGAGCGTGTCGGTGTGCGCCTGCAAAAGCAGCGCGTCGTCCGCATTTTCTCCGCCGAGGTCTGCCAGAACGCCGCCCTTTGTCGTGATGCAGGCCGAAAAGCCGAGCGCTTCAAACGCCTCCTTGACCCATCTGGCCGCCTGCGCCGTATAGCCCGACGGGCTGTCGATGGCCAGAAGCTCGCAGGCCTTCGTGGCCGCAAAATCCGCGTATTTTCGTTCCATGTGCTGTTCCTCCTGTCGAAAGTTCTGTTTTTTAGATTGTATCACACTTTCCGCGCGTACGCACCATAAAAAATAACTGCCGGACACATTGCGCTTTTGGGCAGAATATGCTATTGTATAGAAACTGTTAAAAAAGAAGGTCGTGTCCAAATGACGGTTCGATATCTCGCCTGCCTCGCGCTGGGCTATCTCATCGGTTCTCTGAGCGTTTCCATCCTGATCTCCAAATACATCTTCCATCAGGACGTGCGCACACTCGGAAGCGGCAACGCGGGCGCGGCCAATGCGGCGCGGACGCTCGGCGCGGGCGTTGGGGCTCTCACGCTGCTGGGCGATTTTCTCAAGGGCGTCGTCTCGATGCTCCTCGGCTCGTGGCTCGGCGGGACGACCGGGCTTGCCATCGCGGGCGCGGCCTGCATGATCGGGCACTGCTTTCCCATCTACTTCGGCTTCAAGGGCGGAAAGGCCGTTGCAACGGCTGTGGCAGTTGCGCTGATGCTCGACTGGCGCGTGTTTTTAAGCGCGTTTGCCGTCTTTGTCGTGGTTGCGGCGCTGACGAGGACCGCGTCTGTATCCTCCATGTCGGCCTCCGTCGCCGTGGCGGCAATGACGCCGGTATTTACGAAAAATCCCGTCCTCATTTCCCTTGGCATTTTCACGTGCCTGCTCGTTCTTCTTATGCACCGCAGCAATATCCGAAGGCTCATCCAGGGCACGGAGCCGAAGTTCCAGTTCGGCAAGCGACCCGGAAAGGAATAAGGCGTTTTATAAAGGCAGCTTGCAGACGCGGGCTGCCTTTTTTCTTGACAAGGCTGCAATATCGTTTTATAATATCATCAAACGATATCATGCAACGATAATGTACCAATTGACAAAGGCAGACGCGAAGGAGGGATGCACATGCCGCGCAGGCCGCTGGAAAATCTGACGGAATCGATGTTCTATGTGCTGCTGGCGCTCAAAACCCGCCCGATGTGCGGCATGGAGATCGCGGCGTTTTTGGAGCGGGCGACGAGCGGGCGGCTTCGCATCGGGCCGGCGACACTTTACACCGTGCTTTCTAAATTTGAAGAGGTAAAATACATCGAGGAAATTGCCGTCGAAGGCCGCAAGCGCACCTACCGCATCACCTCGCGCGGCATGGATGCGTACCAGGCGGAGGTAAACCGCTTGACGGCGTGCTTGCAGGACGCGGAAGCGCTCGGAGGGCTGCTGCATGACTGACATCGCGAAAAAAAGACGCTGGATGCTCGTTCCGTGCCCGGATTATGACGTTCCGGCGATGGAAAGCTGGCTGGAAGAGCAGGCGGCGCAGGGGCTGTTTTTATCAAAAGAAGACGGCTTCTTTCTCGGCCTTGCGTGCTTTGAAACAGGCAGCCCAAAGCGTGTGCGCTACCGGCTGGACGCGGTTCCAAAGGAGAAGGCGTTTTCCGAATTTGACGAAAACAAGCAGGAGGCAATCGCGCTGGCCGGGGAGATGGGCTGGGAATTTGTCGCGGAGTGGAAGGAGTTTCTGATCTATCGCTGCGATGACGCGCGTCTTCCAGAGCTCAATACAGACCCCGCCGTGCAGGCCTTATCACTCAAGCGCGTGCAGAAGGCGCTCGCCGACCGGGTATTTTCGACGTGCTATTATCTGTTTTTGTATCCGATTCTGATGTTCGTCCTGCGCGAGCCTACGTTTCTGCTCGGCATTCTGACGCTCGGGACGCTCCGGCTTCTGGCGCTGATTCTTGTTACCGCCGTGCAGACCTGGGGCGCGGTGCGCGACTGGCGCAGGCTGCGACAGCTTCGCAAGCACTTGCAATCCGGCGGGCGCATCGAGCACACGAACGGCTGGCGCGACGAGAAAAACCGCTGCCTCGCGGGCAAAATCGTGCGCCCCATCTTAACTGCCGTCTGGCTCGTGCTGCTGGTGAGCTTTCTTGTAGCGCCGCGCCTTCACCCGGATGCTCCGGCCATTGATGCGGGCGAAGCGCCCCTTCCGACACTCGCCAGCTTTGCCGCTTTTCCGGTAGATGAAACGGACGACGGCTACGAGCTGACGCTGGCCGAGACGCACGACCTGCTTGCCCCGGAAATTTACAATCTGTATGAGAGAAGCGGCGGCGCGATCTATGATGCGGATTATTACGAGCTGCGCGCGCCGTGGCTGGCCGAGTGGCTGGCGCGGGATCTGCTGCGGTACAACGAACGCCGCGATTCGAAGATGGCTTCCCGGCATGAGCGCGAGCTGACGCAGATCGCGCTTCCGGAGGATCTGGACGCGGACACGGCGCAGTGCTATCGAAATCCGTTCGGAGAATACCGCCTGCTGCTGCAAAAGGGCAAAAAACTTCTCTCCGTGACGCTCTGGTGGCCGAAGATCGAGACGTTCCCCGCCGAGCAAATCGCCCGGACGCTGCTGGAGAGCATCTCCTGAACGGAACGTCCCCATCGGGTCGTCCGCCCTTACGAAATGGGGGGAATCTCCCGTAAGGTTCGTAGGGGGCGATGCCCACATCGCCCCGTTGGGTACCATCGAATTCGCCGATGAGCTTTCGCGTTTCGGAACTGCATTTTGCCGGGTCGATGTGGGCATCGACCCCTACGCAAAAACGCAAATATATACAAAAATCCAAGGTGCATCCGTTTTTGCACCTTGGACTTTTACGTTTAATATCCGGCCTTGCGATTGACGACGTGCGTGACGGGCGCGCCGGTCAGGAAGTTTTCGAGATTGTCCATGCAGATCTTCCAGATGGCGTTTTGCACGTCGGGACTGCCGTCGAAGCTGGGGCCCGCGATGTGCGGCGTGAGAAGGATGTTTTCCATATCCCAGAGGGGAGAAGCGTCCGGAAGCGGCTCTTCTTCCATCACGTCCAGAATCGCGCCGCCTAAGTGCCCGCGCTCCAGCGCGAAGACCAGATCGTCGTTTCGCACGAGGCTCCCGCGCCCGACGTTTACAAAGAGCGCACCCTGCTTCATCGAAAGAAGCCGATTTTTTGTCATGAGGCCGGTCGTTTCGGGTGTGGACGGCAGGCAGTTTACCACAATGTCCGCCTCGGGTAAAAGGCAATCGAGCTGCTCCAGCGTATGCGCCTCGTCAAAGCCCACAGGAAGCGCATCGCGCGTTGTCCGCCGCACGCCCGTGACCCTCGCGCCGAAGGCCTGCATGCGCCGGGCGACGTTTTCGCCGAGGTCGCCCATGCCGAGCACCAGCACGCGCTTTCCGAAAATCGTCCGTGCATCCGGCCGCTGCTGCCACACATGCGATTTCTGATCGCGCCAGTAGCTTGGCAGCGCGCGGTAAAACGCGACGATCGAAGCCAGCACGTACTCGGAAATGACCGTTCCGAACGCGCCGGAGACGTTGCAGAGCGTGACTCCCTCCGGGAAATTGGACATACCCGCATATTGATCCGCGCCTGCCCACGTAAGCTGCAAGACAGACAGCGCCTTTGCTTTGACAAGAAGCGAGCGTCTCGGCTCGCCGATGATGAACTCCGCGCGGGAGATCGCCGCTTCCAGATCCGTTTCGTCCTCTGCAAATGCGAGATTGCAGCGCGCGGAAAATCTACTGGAAAGCTCCTTTTTGATTGCCTCGCTGTATTCCGCCAGAATCAGAACCTGTTTCTGCTCCATGCCTTCCTCCTTACACCAGTCGGATAAGGCCGCCGGATTTTTCAATGCCGGATTCAAACAGCGTCCGGCAGATATTCACCAGATCAAACAGGTCTTCTACCCCCGCCGTCTCATAGCACGAGTGCATCGCCAGCTGCGGAAGGCCGATGTCCGCCATCTCGACCGGAACGAGCGTGCTCGCAATCGAACCAAGGGTCGACCCGCCGGGAATATCCGAGCGGTTGGCGTAGATCTGCACCTTTGCGCACGCTCTTTGGCAGAGCTTGCGGTAGAGCGCGGCGGCTATGCCGCTTGTGGCGTAGCGCTGGTTGGCGTTGAATTTGAGGACCACGCCCTCGTTCAGATACGGGCAGTTGCCGGGGTCCGCAAACTCGGGGTGATTCGGGTGCTGCGCGTGCGCGTTGTCGCAGGAGAGAAGGAAGCTCTCATCTAACATCCGCGCAAGATGTCCGTTTGTGATGCCGAGAGAAGCCGCCATGCGCCGGAGGGTATCTCGAAGCAGCGTCGAGGCTGCGCCCTGTCTTGTTGCGCTGCCGACCTCCTCGTTGTCAAACACGCAGAAGACGGGGACGCAGGAGGCAGGCTTACTTGCGAGGAAGCCCTCGAGGGAGGCGAACACGCAGGCCAGATCGTCGAGCTTCGGGCTTGCGAGATACTCCTCCCGCGCGCCTAAAATCGCGCCCGGCTGGCGGATGTAGAGCGATAGATCGTGTCCCAGAATCTGCTCCGCGCCGCAGCCTGCCGCCTCGGAGAGGAGCTTGTAAAAGCAGTCGCGGTTTTCGATCGAACCAAGAAGCGGCAGCGTGTCGACGTTTGCAAGCAGCTTCACCCCGTCGTTTGCCGCGCGGTTCATGTGAATGGCGAGGTTCGGGATGATCAGCAAATCGCGGTCGATATTTACAAGCCGCGTTTCAATGCCGTTTTCGGTGTCTACCAGCACGCGCCCTGCGATGGAAAGCGGACGGTCGAACCAGGGGCTCATCAGCATGCCGCCGTATTTTTCGGTCGAGAGCTGCAAATAGCGCCCCGCCGCGCGCTCGGGGTTTTCCTTGAGCTTGAAGGTCGGGCTGTCGCTGTGGCTGGCCGTCAGCATGAAGCCCCGCGCCGATTCCTCGGGGATGCGGAAGGCGATGCAGGACGTGCCGCCGCGCGTCAGAAAATACTTTCCGCCGTGGCTGATGCTCCAGCGCGCGTTCTCTTCGAGCTCGGTGTAGCCCGACGCGATCAGGCGGCGCCTGACGTTTGCGATGACATGATACGTGCTGGGGCTTTTTTCGATGAATTGCAAAAGCTCTTTTGCAAGGGTCTTTTTCATACCGTGCCTCCATAAAAATCATTTGCTTCATCATACCATGCGCGCAGCACGCTTGCAATCCATTTTCCCTTTTCAAACGCGGAAAAACGTGGTATGATAAGCGTACAAATTTATGAATTATGAGGCGATATGCTATGAAAAAAACCGTTCTTCGTTCCTACGCGAAGCTCATTGCCGCCTGCGGCGTCAACATCCAGAAGGGGCAGGAGGTCTTCATTCAGGCAGAGCTCGATCAGCCCGAGTTTGTGACGATGCTGGTCGAGGAGTGCTACAAATTAAAGGCAAAAAAGGTCGTCGTCGACTGGAACCACCAGCCGGTCGAAAAGCTCCATGTGCGCTACCGGACGCTTACGACGATGTCGACGCTCGACAACTACGAGGAAGCCAGATGGCAGCACTATGTGGACACGATTCCCTGCCGGATTTACCTGATGTCCGAAGACCCCGACGGGCTCAAGGGCGTCAATCAGGAGAAGATGGCCAAGGCCCAGCAGAAAAAATACCCGATCATCAAGGGCTATCGCGACCAGATTGAAAACAAGTACCAGTGGTGCATTGCCGCCGTGCCGGGCGAAAAATGGGCGAAGAAGCTCTTCCCCGGCCTCCGCGCGAGCCAGGCCATCGAAAAGCTCTGGGAAGCGATTCTCGCGACCTCCCGCGTGACGGAAGACCCGGTCGCCGCATGGCAGGCGCATAATGAAGACCTGCACGACCGGTGCGCGTACCTCAATTCTCTTCACATCAAAGAGCTTCACTATAAAGCCTCCAACGGCACGGATTTCCATGTCGGCATGATCCCCGAGGCCAGATTCTGCGGCGGCGCGGAAAAAAGCCTGCAGGGTATCGTCTTTAACCCGAACATTCCGTCCGAGGAGTGCTTCATCTCCCCGATGCGCGGCAAGGCCGAGGGCATTGTCTACTCCTCGAAGCCCCTTTCCTACCAGTCGCAGCTTATCGACCGGTTCTGGATCCGCTTCCACGAGGGAAAAGCAGTCGAATGGCACGCAGAGGTAAACAACGACCTTCTTACAAAGCTCATCGAGATGGACGAGGGAAGCGCGTACCTCGGCGAATGCGCACTCGTGCCGTTCGATTCTCCCATCAATCAGTCCGGCATTTTGTTCTACAATACGCTCTTTGACGAGAACGCCTGCTGCCATCTCGCGCTCGGCATGGGCTTTGCCGATACGATCGACGGCTTTGAGAACCGGACGCTCGAGGAATGCCGCAAGCTCGGCGTGAACGACTCGATGATCCATGAGGACTTCATGATCGGTACGGCTGACCTCTGCATCGACGCGACCTGCGAAGACGGAAAAACCGTCCCGATTTTCCGGAACGGCACCTGGGCGTTTTAAAAGATATTTAAGGCAGAACCGCACAATTCGGCGAGCTGATTCAGCGAGAGATTTTTCGTCAAGGCAAGGTTTGAAAAGTGAAGGAATACTTTGTGTATTTCGAACTTTTCAAACCGAAGAGTTGGCGGAAAAGATCCGCCGAAGCGCGAAGACGCAATTGCGCGGTTCTGCCCTTAAAAACGGAAGTCCGGCGCGGCGCTTACAAAGGCTCATCCGCCGGACGCACCGGGAGGCTGATCTCCGTTACGAACTTTTCGGGGTCACTTGTCAGGCCGTTGTCGATGAGGGTAATTTCGCGCGAAAAGCCGCCGATGGCGAAGTGGTGCGCCCGGAGAAAGGCGAGCAGCTTCTCATAGGCCGCGCCCGCTTGCGGGTGGCTTCCCCGGAAGCGGATGCGGGC
>CAKUNY010000073.1 GCA_934668605.1 uncultured Oscillospiraceae bacterium
CATAGTCCCATAGGCCATTTAGATTTTCATAGCTTCCCCGCACCATCTGCGGGCGCGGATATTCCTGCAACACAGATTCGGGATGTAATTGTTCTCCCCAAATGGTTTTCAAAACGATCGTCTCCTTACTCCAAAAGCCTCGCAGAGTTTCGCGCCCGCAGGCGCGAAATAAAGTGGAAATCCATGTTATCCGGCGGCTCCGCCGACCGGAAACATACCTATCACCTCGCAAGTGTGAGCTTTTTGCGCAACGCGCAAAAAGCTTGCGCGCAGTCGAGGTGCAGCCTCTTTGTCACAAAAGCCCCGCTTTTGTGACAGCTAAGTGCCGCAGTAGGTTCCGTAGAGCGCAAGGTGGTCTGCGATGCAGTAGTCGCCGGTCCAGGCGTGCGCCGTGACGCAGATGGCCTCGCGGCCGTTTTCCATGATGCCGTAGCTCACGCAGCAGTTCATCGCCTGCGCCGTGTAGCCGGTTTTGGCGGCCAGAATCTGTACGTTTCCCGTTTGCTGCGGCTGGATGCGGTATAAAAACCGGTTCGTCATCGCAACGCCCTCGGGGTTCTGCGCGGTCGCGGGGGACGTGTGGTTCACGGAAGTCAGCACCTCCCGGCAATGGGGATTATCGAGCGCGGCCTGCATGATGATCGCCATGTCGGAGAGCGTCGTGTAGTGGTTCTCGTCGTGAAGGCCGCTGGCGTCTACAAAGTGGGTGTCCTGGAGCCCCAACTCCTGCGCTTTTTCGTTCATAAGCGCCGCGAACGCCTCCTCCGAGCCCGCCGTGACGATGGCGAGCGCTTCCGTCGCCTCCGCGCCGGAGGGGAGCACCGCGCCGTATAAAAGCTCCATCATGGAAACCTCTTCCCCGTGGACAAAGCCCGCCATGCTCGCATCGGCCAGAAACAGCGGGTCAATGATCGACTGCGTCATGGTAAACGTCTCGTCCCAATTTTCAATGTGTTCGGCGGCAACGAGGACGGTCATGACCTTCGTCATGGAGGCGGGATAGATGCGCGCGTCTGCATTCTTCTGAACCAAAACGGTGTTCGACTCCAGATCGATGAGCAGCGCGTTTTCGCTGTAGAGCTCTAAATCGAGCGTTTTTGTCGCTTCCGTTACCGAAGCGGGCGCGTACGTCTTTTCTCCCGGCTCTTCGGCCGCGGGTTCCTCTTCCGGCTCAGGCTCCTCGGAAGCGTCCGGCGCGGGTGCTTCCTCGGGCGCGGGCTGCGTGTCCGGTTCCGCCTCCGGTGCTTCCGGCTCCGGCTGGACGGGCGCTTCGGGCTTGGGCTCGATTGCGGGCTGCTCGGGCTGGGTCTGCGCGGTCTGGTTCATCTTTGTATCAAGGGGCTTATCGAGCGTTTGCAGCTTAGCGCGGATAAAAAACGCCAGCGCAGCAAGAAGCGCGATCGCAAGCAGTGTGACGGCGATGGTTATGAGCGTTTTTCTCAGGCGCTGTTTCTTTCTTTCGCGCACAGCCTGTTCGTGCATCGCGCGGGTTTCCGCCAGCGTTGGCAGGCGGTCGGTCGGCAGATCGTTTGGCATGGAGTTCTCCTGATTTTCATTTTTTCTCATCATACCACATTTTGAAAGCCGCGTTAAGCCCCCGGAAAAATTTAAGGAATCCTTCATTTTTTGGAAGGCTCTCACCGATAGAGGACGGAGGAAAAAACGGTCGAACGAAAAACGAAAACGGGGGATAGCATTTATACAGGATCTATTGTATAATGCAGATGAAACAGAAGGAGGTACCACGATGAAAACCTTTCAGATTTTTACCGACTCGTCCTGCGATCTGCCGCAGGAGCTGGCAGACAAGTTAGATCTTCAGGTGCTGCCGCTGCACTTTACCATCGGCGGCAAAACATACGCCAATTATTTAGATGGCCGTGAGATCGACTTCCACGACTTTTTTGAGCGCATCCGGCAGGGAGAAGAGGCGTCCACCAGCGCGGTCAACCCCGAGAGTTTCCGAGAGGCGATGGAAAAGACCTTGCGAGCCGGGCTAGACATTCTCTTTGTCGGCTTTTCTTCGGGACTCAGCACGACTTATCAGTCCGGCTGCATCGCTGCCGATGATCTGCGTGAAAAATACCCCGAACGCAAGATCCTGACCGTCGACAGCCTGTGCGCGTCGCTCGGTCAGGGGCTCTATGTCTACCTCGGCGCGCTCGCACAGCAGGCGGGAAAGACAATTGAAGAGGTTCGCGACTATTTAGAGCAGATCAAGCTCCATCTTTGCCACTGGTTCACGGTGGACGATCTGATGTATTTAAAGCGCGGCGGCAGGATCTCCGCAACCACGGCGGTTCTGGGCACGGTCATGCAGATCAAGCCCGTCATGCACATGGATAACGACGGCCATCTCGCGAACGTCACAAAGGCCAGAGGCCGCAAGGCCTCCCTCATCGCGCTGGCCGAAAAGGCGCTTACGACCTCGACCGATCTTCCCTCGCAGACGATGTTCATCTGCCACGGCGACTGCTACGACGACGCGAAATTCGTCGCCGACTATATCCGCGAGCGCTCGCAGGTTCAGGACATCATCATCAATTACGTCGGCCCCGTCATCGGCTCTCACACCGGCCCCGGCGTGGTGTCCGTCTTCTTCCTCGGAACCGAACGATAAGCAAAACGCGTGGAAATCTAACGATTTCCGCGCGTTTTATCAAAAACTTTAGCTTTTTCAAGGAAAATATCGCGGCTTTGCGTAGGGGACGATGCCCACATCGTCCCGGCGGTACAACGCGATTTTACGGAAATCTCCGGCGAATTCGTTCGTGCCCAATGGGTCGATGTGCTCAATCGACCCCTACGAACTTCCCGGAGGATTCCCGAAGAACCGTAGGGGTGGACGGCTCTGTCCGCCCTGAAAAACCACCGATTTCGCCGCAGGCTTTCGCGTTTCGGATATGCGGTTTGCGGGGCGGCAGAGTCGTCGCCCCCTGCGAAGGGAGCGGAGGTCAATCAGCGTTTTTCACGGTGGCCTTGGTTTTCTCGATCCAGGTGATGCCGAGCAGGATCAGGAGAATGCCGAGCACGCGCTGCCAGCTGAAAAGCCCATAGAACACGTAGTCCAGCACGAGCGCCATGCCGAGGTTTCCGATGAGGGTCACAATGGACGAAACAAGCACGTGCGTGTGAAGCGTTCCCACGATGATGAGAACCATCGCCACGAGCCCGCAGATCGCGCCCAAGTATGCCCACGCGGGGACGGAAAAGACATGCGCCGGAGCCAGCTCCGAAGGACTGGACGTCATGAATACGAGCGCGAGGGACAAAACCGTCGCCTCTAAGTAGTTGATGAGCGAGCCCTTCGCCGCGCCGAAGCACTGGCCGGCCTTGACGTTCGTCATTTTATTGACGGAGTTCATGAGGCCGTTTATAAACGATGTTACATAGTAAATAAACATTCTGCGCCCCTCCTCAGCCCGTCACCACGAGCGCCACGCCCGCGGCCAGAAGCACATAGCCCGGCAGCTGCTTTGCGTTAAATTTCTGCACCGGCATGCCGAACAGGCCAAACTGGTCGATGAGCTGCGAGGAGATGATCTGCCCCGCCGTCGAAATCGCGAGAAACACGCTCGCGCCGACCCGCAGCGTGCACCAGCTCGTGGACGCGACGATCGCAATGCCGAGCGCTCCAACCAGATACACGTACCACGGCGCGCCTTTGAACCCAAGCGGCGTTTTCTTTGCCAGAAGGTAGGCAAGCAGCAAAACGAGCGCAATGCCATGCACAAAAAAGCAGATGGCAAACGGAGAATAGTAGTTTCCGAGCTGGCCGTTGAGCGAGACCATCACGCCCTGCAGCGCGCCCGCCAGAAGCAGCAGAAGATAATAAAACATAGACATTCTTCTCTCTTATAAATTGCGAAACTATTATAGCGGAAGGTTCTGTAAAACGCAACCGGCACGCGAAAAATGCCTGAAAATCAAGGACTCTACTGTGGGTAGAGTCCGTTTTCTATCGTTGGGAGAGCGGTTCTCCCGGCAAAGGGGAGCGGCTTTTTCTTGCTTCGGGTGACTTTTTGCAGCCCTTGGCGTAAACTAGGCGGCAGAAATACACGGGAGGCTATAGGGCATGGCGGAAGAAAAGAGGCTTGTCATTTTCGGCGACTCGATCGCCAAGGGCGTGACGTATCAGGACGGGCGGTACCATCTTTGCAGCGAGCACAATTTTGACGCGCTGGCGCAGAAAGGAATCGCGGTTTCCAATTACGCAAAGATGGGCGCATGCAGTGATACGGTGCTTGCCATTGCGAAAAAGCGGCTTGACGCGTGCGAGGGCGCGCAGGTCATTTTGTCCTTCGGCGGCAACGACTGCGACTTTGACTGGCAGGCCGTGTCCGACCATCCCGAAGAAGAGCATCTGCCCAAAATCGCAGCGGAGGCGTTCGCTGAAAACTACCGCGCGTTGGTGAAGCTTCTGCTGAAAGCAGGCAGCCGGGTCTTCATGACGTCGCTCGTGCCCCTGGAGGCGCACCGGTTTTTAGACCATGTATCGCAGGGCAGAAGCAGGGAGAACATTCTCTCGTGGCTCGGGGACGCCGACCGGATCTTCCGTTGGCAGGAGTATTATAACGACCTGGTCTGCCGCCTGGCACGCGAGCTTTCCTGCCCTCTTTTGGAGCTCCGGTCGGAATTTCTCAAAGATCCGGCCTTCCCGTCGCTCATTTCAAACGACGGCATTCACCCCACGCAGAAGGGGCACGATCTGGTGCACCGGTGCGTTCTGGAGGCGTTCAGTTAATTCCCGAGGCAGCTCGCGTGCTTGCGGTACCCGGCGGCGACGGCTTCGTCGAGCGTTTCAAAATAGACGCGGTTGTTTTCACCCGGGAGCTTGCCGCAGGTCGCAAGATGGACGACCTTGGATGAGGCGTTTCCGACATATTCGTAATGATCTGCCGTCTGGGAGGGTTCCTCCCGGGCGGCACTTTCCGTTTCCCACGTGATCGTGACGGTTTTCCCGTCGGAACTGGCCACGATCTCCCCGAGAAGGTCTGTCCGGTAGACCGGGATATTGAGGGCGGACAGACGATTGAGCGTGGCCTGCGTCGGGTGGCCGTAATCGTTATCGGCTCCCACGCTGATCACGGCGTATTCGGGGTTCACGGCCTCTAAGAACTCAGTAGACGAGCTGCCCGCGCTTCCGTGGTGCGCGACCTTGAGAACGGTCGCAGACACGTCGGCGTTCGCGGCCAGCATATCGTCCTCCGCCTCAAAGCCCATGTCGCCGGTAAAAAGAACGCTCGTCTCGCCGTATCGGACGCGCGCGACAAGACTTCCTTCATTGGGGTCGTCGCCGTAGTCCTGCACGGGGCCTAAAAATTCGACGCTCGCGCCGCCGAAGGAGAAGCTGTCCCCGGGGCTCGGGACGGTGACGGAGACACCCTGTTCGTCCGCGTATTTGACGACGTCGGAAAATGCCTTCGTGTGCCAGCTGTCCACCGAGCAGTAAAACGCGTCCGTCTTCGTTCCGGCCAGAACCGCTGCAAGGCCGCCGCAGTGGTCCTCGTCCGGGTGCGAACAGATGACGGCGCTCAGATGGTCGACGTTCAGCTCTTTCAGTCGCGAGACTAATTTCTGGTTGTTTTTGACCTTGCCGCCATCAATGAGCATCGTATCCTCACCGCAGAACAAAAGCGCGCTGTCACCCTGTCCGATGTCGAGAAAATGCACCTCTAAGGTGTCGCCGTTTGCGGCTGTACCGGCGCTCGCGGCAGGCGTGGGCGCGCTCTGGCTGTCCAGATACCGGCTTCCGAAGAAGACGAGCAGGCAGGAGACAACGATCAGAAAGGACAGGAGCGGGGACGCTTTTTTTGCGGCGCGGCGTTTTTTCATGGCAATGCCTCCGAAGACCGGGGAAACCCGGTTTTTTCTCTATTCTACCGTAAATCCGCAAAGCATGCAAGCCGCCCTCGGAAAACTCCCGGAGACGGCCTGTGATTACGTATGAACGTATTCGATTTTCGTGCACTTCCGAATTTGCGTAGGGGTCGATGCCCACATCGACCCAAGGGTACCATCGGATTCGCCGGAGATTATCGTAAAAACGGTGCGGTTTGCCGGGGCGATGTGCTCAATCGCCCCCTACGCAGCGTCGGGAAGGCAGCGCAAATCCCGGTGAAATACTCAGAGCGCGGCGACCTCGGCGAGGACGGTGTCCTCCGTCTCGGCCATTGCCTGAAGCGTCTTGGATAGGAGCGTATCGAGCTCCCAGCCGAGCTGCTCGGCGCCCCGGGCGATCACATCGCGCGAGCATCCGGCAGCAAACTTCTTGTCCTTGTATTTTTTCTTGAGGGACTTGAGCTCCATGTCCTTCGTGCTCTTACTCGGGCGCATGAGCGCGGCCGCCCAGATAAGCCCCGTCAGCTCGTCGCAGGCGAAGAGCACCTTCTCCATCTCGCGCTCGGGCGCGGTATCGACGCAGAGGCCGTAGCCGTGGCTGACGATCGCGTGGATCATGTCCTCTGGCACACCGCCCTTTTGCAGCAGCTCCACGCACTTGACGCAGTGCTGCTCGGGGTAGAGCTCAAAGTCGATGTCGTGCAGCAGACCGACCATGCCCCAGTAATCGGCTTCCTCGCCATAGCCCAGATCATTTGCGAACCAGCGCATCACGGCCTCGACCGTCAGCGCGTGCTGCAAATGAAAATGATCCTTGTTATACTCCCGCAGGAGCTCCCATGCGTTTGCGCGTTCCATAAAAGACCCGCCTTTCGTTTTTTGTTTTCTTTCATCTTACGCAGAAATTCGCGCCTGTCAAGAGTAAATTCGGCGCGCGCCTTGACAGGCGGTGAAAAATGGCGGATACTGAGCGTAAAAGGAAGGAGGGACAGGTATGCGGAATATCCAAAAGCAGCTGTGCGGCATTGCGGTGATGCTCTTCGGGCTCATTATCACGGTCGCCTCGTTTTTCATGGGCGGATCGATGTTTCTGGTAGGAGGCGCGGTCGGGCTGTTCGGCCTCGGCATGACGTTCTGGAACCAGGATGACGACGAGGAGAAAACCGACGCGGATGACAACGACAAATAATCCCACAAAAAACGTCCTGTTTTGCAAGTCCGAAGGTGTTTGCTTGCGAAAACGGGACGCTTTTGTTTTGAAAACGGCGGATTTTCTTTGACATTCTGATTTCTTCGTGATAGACTAGCGGCAGAAAAATCCATGCAGGAGGCGTATCATGACGCTGTTACAGCACTATCTGACTTATCTATCCGAAATCTGCGAGGGCTCGCGCAAGGCGCCGGACGGCATCACGCTCACAAAAACCGGCGACATGGAAAAGGCCATCGAGCTTCAGCAGCAGATCGCAGCCATCGGCATTCCGGAATTTGTGCGCCGCTGCGCCGCGCAGGACCGAGCGGAAATCCCGGAAGAAGAATTTGAGAGCTTCGACCCCTCGCAGATGCTCGCGGCGCTTTCCAATATGGAGGCCTCACAGGAACCCGCGGAGGAGCAGCCGCAGGAGCAAGCGCCCGAGGAGCCGGAGGAGCCCGTGAAGTCCGAGATTCGCGATATCTACGAGGTATTCTTAGACAGCGTTTGTCTGGAGGATAACCTTCTTTCCTATCTCATCGACATCGCCAAGCGCGGCGCGAAGGACGAGTTTCAGACGCTTTCCCACGCAGCGGCGAGGACGCTTTTGGATTTGGACGAGTTTTTGCTCTGGCTCGGCAACAAGGAGGCCTTTGCAAACCCCGACGAGCGGGCGTGCGCGGCGATTATGGATGCGGCGCTAACCCGGCTCATGCAGGAGGGACAGCGGGAGCTTGCCGCGGCGCTGCTTTCCGGAGACGAAACGACCTTCAAGCTTTTCCGAACCGAAGCACCGGAGCTTGTCCATCTTCCCGACGCGACGTACGAATGGTACGTGCAGAACTATCTCGACCGCTATTATCCCGTGCGGTTCATCATGAAAATGAACGGCGTGGAATTTCCCGATCTGGGATCAAAGGAGGCGTAACGTATGGATCCCATCTATGTCACCGGCCACCGGAACCCGGACACCGACTCGATCGTCTCCGCAATGGCCTACGCGGCGCTCCAGAACGCGCTGGGAAACCGCGAATACGTCGCGGCGCGGCTCGGGCATATCTCAGACGAGACGCAGCTGGTGCTCGGCCGGTTCGGCTTTGAGCCCCCGGTTCGCATTCAGACAATGCGCACGCAGGTGCAGGATCTGGACTATGATACGCCGCCGGCGCTTTCCCGCGCGGTGACGATCAGCAGAGCCTGGAAGGCCTTGCAGTCCGACCGCAGCATTCCGGCCATCCCTGTCACGAACGACGACGGCACGCTCTACGGCATGCTCTCGCCGTCCGAGATCGCGGACTATGACATGCAGACGATTGCAAACACCTACGCCGAGAATCTGCCGATTTTCAATCTGCTGAACGTTCTGGACGGCAAGATCATCAACGAGGCCGGGTATCTTGTAGACCGCGTGAGCGGCGAGGTGTCGATCGCGCTTCCGCAGCAGAACGAGAATCTTCTGTTTTCCGGGGAAAACTCGGTCGTCATCTGCGGCGACCAACCGGAAATGGCGCGGCGCGCAATTGAGATGAACGTCAACTGCCTGATCGTGTGTCAGGCGGAGCTTCCGGCGGAGCTGCGCGAGCTGCCGACGCAGACGTGCATCATCGCAACGCCGTTTGACGCGTTCAAGGCCGCGCGCATGATCTACCATGCGATCGAAGCCGGGCGCATCTGCCGGACGGAGGAGCTGGACGCATTCCATCTGACGGACTTCGTCGACGATGTGAAGGACGTCATGCTGGAAAGCCGCCACAGAAGCTACCCGATCTTAGACGAAAACGACAAGGTCGTCGGCACGATCTCGCGGTATCACCTCTTAAAGCCGCGCCGCAAGCGCGTCGTGCTCGTCGACCACAATGAAATGTCCCAGTCCGTACCGGGGCTCGAGCAGGCGGACATTCTGGAGATCATCGACCATCACAGATTGGCCGACATCCAGACCGGCGCGCCCATCTACTTCCGCAACGAGCCCGTGGGCTCCACCGCGACGATCATCGCCTCCATGTATCAGGAGCGCGGACTCCTTCCCTCCGACCGGCTGGCAGGGCTGATGGCGGCGGCAATCGTGGCAGATACCGTCATGTTCAAGTCCCCGACGGCCACGCAGCGCGACCACCGCATGGCAGAGCGCATGGCGCGCATCGCGAATATTTCGCTCGACGAGCTCGGGCAGGCGATTTTCTCCGCGTCGATGGACAATAAGCCCACGCAGTCTCTTCTCTTCGGCGACTTCAAGGATTTCCATATTGCCGATCACGACTTCGGCGTCAGCCAGATCACCTGCATCGACTCCAAGCGCATGATGGAGCGCAA
>CAKUNY010000074.1 GCA_934668605.1 uncultured Oscillospiraceae bacterium
CCATATAGATGCACAGGATGATTGCAAACGCCTTGAGGGTCTTTTTCATGACGTCACTTTCGTTGCCGATCTGATCGACCGTAGCGCAGGCGGCGACAGTGTTGTTCGGGCAGATGAGGTTTCCGAGCGACGCGCCCGCGTTCTGACCGGCAAAGATCGTGATGGGGTTCATGGAAAGAGCCTGCGCCGCTTGCAGGTGCATGTCGGCAAACATGATGTTCGAGCCAAGACCGGTGCCGGTAATGAACGCGCCGCTCGAACCGATCAGAACCGCCGCTGCCGGATAGAACCTGCCGACAACAGAGGCAATGTCGGAGGCCAGCAGATTCATCATGCCCGTGCTGGGAGACTGCATGATGTAAGCCACAACCAGAAGGCTTCCCATCGTGACCAGAACCGGCGCAACATGGCCGACCGTGCGCTTGCAGACCGCGCCGTAGGTTTTCCGGCTCACGCCGAGCGTCGCCGCGCCGAGCATGCCGCAGACGAGAATCACAAGGTCGACCCAGAAGATGTAGCCGAACGTGCACATGACCGCGAAGCCATTCGGGACGACTGCCGGGAAGCCGTAGCGCACCAGCGGCAGCAGCACCAGCATGTAGATGTACGGAGACATTGCTTTAAAAGAGGAGTATTTGCGCTCGCGCGCTTCTTCCTGGTTGCGGAACTCGTCCGGGGTTTTGACGCCGACGAGCTTCACGTACGCAACAGAAAGAAGGATCGAGATAAGACCCGTGCCCATCGACGTGACCTCCGCGCCCACGAAGTTGGAGAGCACGAACATCACAAGACAGGTCGATACGCCCGCAAAGGTCAGATACGGGAGGATTCCCTTGAAGCCCTTTTTGCCGTAGGCCATCCAGACCATGATGAAGGGGATGACGAGAACGCCGAACATGTGAAATCTTCCGACCATCGCGGAGTTGAGCGCCACGGTCGACACGCCCGCATCCACCAGAGCCGCGCCGCCGTTGATGGTCGTTAAGCCCGCGCCGCCCCAGGAGGCCGGGGTCGCGTCGCCAAGCAGCGCAATTGCAATGGAGGTCACCGGGTCAAAGCCGAGGGCGACGAGGAACGGAGCCGCAATCGCCGCCGGAGCGCCCGCGCCTGCCGCGCCCTCGAGGAAAATCGGAAGCATCATGCCGATGATGACGACCTGCACGCGGCGATCGTCGCTGATCTGTGCGATCGTGGACTTCACGTCCTCAATCGCGCCCGTCTCGCGCAGAAGATTCAAAATGACAAAGGCGCCGAAGACCATCAGCACGATCTTGAGGCCTTCTTTTAAGCCCTTCCAGACCAGCGGGTCATACGCTGCGACGTTTTCCTTGAACGTTGCGCCGGTGACATTGAAATACGTAAAAGCCAGAATCAGCGTCCAGACCAGCGCGACCGGCGCGACCTTCTTGGCAGACTGATGGAACGCCAGAATGCCGACCAGCACAACAACAATGGGGCTGAGCGCCATAACAAAATTGATAAATTCCATGAGGTAGTCTCTCTTTCGTTGGGATTTTTTATCTTGCCCGCTCCCGGTTGGCCGGACCCGAAGCGCAAAGATCATGAAAAAAGAGGCTCCGCCGAAACCGGCGAAGCCTCTGGTGCTGCATTCGTTTTTTCGCGCGTATCAAACGCTCATGCGATCTGCGGCATTGGTTGAAGGTTCGTCAGGTTTCGGGCTTCCGCAAGGGAAAGTCGAATGGAAAGAACAGAAATAAGCGCAAAAATGGACGCCAGTACGGCGTCCAGAATAATGATGATGGTATTGTTCTCAGAGCAGACAAAACGGGCGCAGGAGCACTGCGCAAAGCGAGCGGTATTCTGCTTGTGCATGGTGAAGCTCTGCATCGTTCGTCGCCCTTTCTCTTGAGATGGTGCAAGAATACCACCGGCGGTTTCATTTTTCAAGAGAAACTTTCGCGATTGCAAAAAGATTGTGCCATGCGACAAAATTTCGCCGCGCGGGCAAAAAAAGATTGTCAAATCCACAGGTTGATTATTTGAAATCCCCGCCAGGTTTCCAGCATTTTCATAAGGCTGCGTCATTTGTTGGACACTTCCGGGGCAGCTGCCCAATTTTGGGACAATTGCCCGGTCTTTGCCTGTACCGGTTTCGCGAAAAACCGCCTATACTGAATTTACAAAGCAGACAGAATGTCTGCTCCCCCCATATAACCTCCTCATCATTTCTCTTCCTGACGGGAAACCGCGCAGCCGAACCTTTCCTCGACTGCGCGGTTTTCTATCCATATTCCCGAATCCTTCATAGGGGCGGCGTCCGTACGGGATTTCTGAAATTTTCCGAACGGTGCGTAGGGGTCGATGCCCACATCGACCCGGCAGGACGCACCGATTTCACGGAAATCTCCGGCGAATTCGAGAGTGCTCTTGGGGCGATGTGGGCATCGCCCCCTACGCAAAATTTAAAGATTATGCGAAATTTGATGATAATACGAAATCGGAAGATTCCGCGAAGGCCGAGGGCGTTTAGGGGCGGAAGCGGACGGCAGCCAGGACGGCGGGCTTGCCGTCTGGCTTTTTGATGGCGATGCGGACGGTATCGCCGTCCTTCTTCTGGTAGACCGAGAGCGTCTCGCCCTCCAAAGACGGCGAAGCGTAGTGCGCCTCGATGGAGGCAATTCCCCCGCTGGCAATCTGCTTTGCCGGGAAACAGTCGAGCAGTGCGCGGATATACGCGACATTGTTCATGTGCCGGCCGAAGTCGATATCCGTCGGACGGACGGTATAGTTCCGTGCAAAATCGTCCGGCGTAAAATCATCGCGGAATCTCGTGGGCGCGTCCGTGATCCCTTCTTCACCTGTGAACGGGAAATCGCGCGGAAAGCCCGACTGGCCGAAGGGCACAATTTTCTGCTCCGGCCCTAAAATCGCCCACTGCGTCCGCCCCAGCGCGATGAGCCGGTCTTCGCATTTGAGGCTGTAGCTCCGGAAGCACCGGATGGATTTTTCATCGCAGCTCTCCGGCCAGGTTTTCGCCGTAAGCGTCTGCATAAGCTTCGCGCTTCCAAGAAAGTCGACCCGGCTGTGTACCGTCAGCCAGAACTCGCCGCGCTTTGCCATCGCAGCGCCGCCCACACCGATGTTCTCCGCGTGCTCGGTCGCGATGGCCTGAAAAATTGTAAATGCCCCGAGCGGCGAGAGTCCTGCCCGCGCGTCGCAGTAGTCCGGCGTGAGCGTAAATTCCTTCTCAAAATATCCCTGCTGCATAGCTGCCTCCTGCTGGTCGTATTTTCTGTAGTATAGCACATTTCCGGAAGGATTGTAAGCCCGTCTGCATGGACGGAAAAAGCCCCGCCTCCAAATGGAGACGGGGCTGCACCTGATTTTAGAAGATTATTCGATGGCGATGGCTGTTGTGGACGGGAGCTGCTTCTGCTCCTGTTTCGGAAGGGCGATCTGCAGGATGCCGTTTTCAAACTTTGCACGCACATCCTCGGGCTTGACGGCGTCACCAACGTAGAAGCTTCTGCTGCACGAGCCGCTCCAGCGCTCCTGCCGGATGTAACGGCCTTTGTCGTCTTTTTCGTCCTTGTCGAGCGCCTTATCGGCCGAGATCGTCAGATACCCGTCCTTGAGTTCCAGATTGACGTCTTCCTTCTTAAAGCCCGGAAGGTCAATGTCGAGCTCAAAATTATTTTCCGTCTCGCGGATATCGGTCTTCATCATGTTCTTCGCGTGCTTGCCGTACAGGGGATTGCGTCCCTGCGGCATGGCCATCATTTCAAACGGATCTGCGAAGAAATCATCAAACAAGCTTTCACCAAAAATGCTGGGCAACATAAAACATTCCTCCATTCCTTGACTGCCTCCGTGGGGTTTTCAGCCTGCGCGGCGGTTGCTTTCTGCTGCCAGATTGTTATGTACGTTTTTCGTTCTTCGGGAACTTTCTTTCTCTCTCCCTTGGAACAGCTTCAGTATACACCCGATGTTAGCACTGTCAATAGGAGAGTGCCAAATGTTCATACAAATCGCACAGTTCGTTCACGATTTGTTCACACTCGTCAAGAATCCCTTTCGATTCTCTTAAATTTCCTGAAGATTCGCCAATTTTCTGGTTTTTGTGATATGATGGGTATAGCGTCCACTGACGCAAAGGAGCGTACCATATGAAAAAACACAAATTATTCCGTGCCGCGCTGGCGCTGCTTTTACTCTTCGCACTCTGCATTCCCGCGTCTGCCGCCGGGTTTAGCGGAAAGCTCATCGCCATCACGTTTGACGACGGCCCCGGCGCGTATACCGCCTCGCTTCTCGACGAGCTGGCCGCGCGCGACGTGAAGGCGACGTTTTTCGTCTCCGGCTACCGCGCGAAGGGCTACCCCGAAACATTAAAGCGCATGGTCGCGGAAGGCCACCAGCTATCCAGCCACACGCAGAACCACGAAAACCTCAACACGTTGTCGAGCGCCAAAATTGCCAGCGAGATCAGCCAGACGCAGGAACTCATCACCGCCGCAGGCGGCGATAACCCGGCCTACATTCGCCCGCCCTACGGAAACGCGAATCAGACCGTGCGCAAGACGGCCCAGGTTCCGCTCATCAACTGGTCGGTTGACCCGGAGGACTGGAAGTACCATAACGCCGACACCGTCTGCCGGAACATTCTGAACGGAAGCTATGACGGCGCAATCATCCTTGTCCATGATATCTATAAAACGAGCGTCGACGGCGCGCTCGCGGCCATCGATCAGCTGCTCGCGCAGGGCTACGAATTCGTCACCGTCCGGGACCTTCTTCTGCGCCGGGGGATCCGCCCGGAGGCGGGCGTCATGTATTACGACGCAAAGAACACCGGCGTGAACCTCGATATTGACGAGGCGGGCAGCGGATACTTTGATGAAAGCAGGCTCGCAGAGCACTGGGCGTATGACGCGCTGGAATTCTGCCTGAACCACGGGTACTTATCGTATGAAGAAGACGGCCGCGTCCGGCCGAACAAGCCCATCACGCGGGGCGAATTTGTGACGAGTCTGGCCAAATTCTGCGGCGTGGACGAGAGCTATAAATACTACGAGGATACAGGCTACCGCGATATTTCTGCGGACAGCTTCCTCGCCCCCTACGTCAAATGGGCGCGCGACGCGGGGCTCATGGACGGCTCGAACGGTTCGTTCCTGCCGGACGACAAGCTCACGCGCGAGCAGATGGCGACCGTCATCGCGCGCTATCTGACAGCGCTCGGCCTTGCCTCCACGGATGCGGCGCAAACAAACTACAAGGATGCCGCGCGCATTTCCGCGTGGGCAAAAGCCGGCGTCGCGCTTTGCACGCAGGAGGGCATTTTGCAGGGTGCAAACGGCGCGTTCCTCCCCAAGGGCAAGCTCACCCGCGCCCAGACGGCGGCGATTTTGTACCGCCTGAGCGAACGATAAACGCAAGCTCCCGGATGTGGCTTTCCCATGTCCGGGAATTTTTTCGCGAAATTTGCCGGTGGGGCTTGACAAGGCGCATCGGTTCGAGTACTATAACACCGTTATATAACACTGTTATAGGAGGCTGCTATGGCGCAGGAGTCTATTTCATCCACATTAGACCGGATTCACGCCGCCGCAGAGGCCGAGTTTCTGGAAAAGGGCTATCAGGGCGCTTCGCTCCGGCAGATCGTCAAGTCCGCCGGGGTCACAACGGGCGCGTTTTATGGGTATTACGAGAGCAAGGAAGCGCTCTTTGCCGCGCTGGTAGACGCGCCCTACCGCCACGTGCTGGATACCTACCGCGACGCGGTCTTTCGCTTTGAGGCGCTGCCGCCCGAGCGGCAGGTCATGCAGATGGGAGACACCGGGAAAAAATGCATGCAGGAGCTTCTTTGCTACATGGATCCCCGCCGGACAACCTTTCACCTGATTTTAGAGCGCGCCGAGGGAACGCCCTACGCAGGGCTCATCGACGAGATGGTATCAACAGAGATCGCGGCGACGGAGCGTTACTGCGAGGTGCTGCGCAGGCTCGGAAAAACCGTACCGGACATTGACCGGCGGCTCGAACACATGCTCGTCACGGGCATGATGAACGCCTACTGCGAAATTATCATCCACGACATTCCCTTTGCCGACGCAAAGCGCTACGTCGAAGAGCTCGGCGATTTTTACACCGCCGGTTGGCTCAAGCTCATGGGGCAGTAACTGCGCCCCATTTGCTTTGCCCTATCGGTTAGATAGCACTAACTATAAATTCGCATACGTTTCTTCGTATGAACACCTTACGAAACATGCGTAGGGGGCGATGCCCACATCGCCCCATTTGACACCATCGAATTCGCCGGAGATTATCGTAAAATCGGGTTTATTTGCCGGGTCGATGTGGGCATCGACCCCTACGCAGATTTATCTATTTTCATGTTGTAATACCAAAATTCAACTTTTTGAATTATTTCAGAAAAGAGGGTTTCAAATGGACACAAACAAAAAAAGCTGGCTGCGTGCGCTGTTTGCATACGCAGACGGCGAGGAGAAGCGGCTGGCGCTGTCGGTCGTGCTGTCGGTTCTGAGCGTCATGCTCGGGCTCGCGCCGTTTTACTGCATGTACCGCCTGATCTGCCTGTTTGTCGCGGGCGAGGCGACGGCGGCGCTGGTCGTGCGCTGGTGCTTATGGTCATTTTTGGCCTACGCGCTGAAAATCGTTCTGTTCTGCCTGTCGACCGGCGTGTCGCACGCTATGGCCTACACGATCTTAAAGAGCCTCCGGCTGCGTCTGGCAGACCGCTTTCTGCATGCACCGCTCGGCAATGTGGAAAACCGGTCGATCGGCGAAATCAAGACGATGATGGTCGACAAGATTGAAAACCTCGAACCCCCGCTGGCGCATATGATCCCCGAGGGCGCGGGACATGTGGTGCTGCCGATTGTAAGCATCATTGCGCTTCTGTGCGTCGACTGGCGGCTGGCGCTTGCCTCTCTCGTGACGTTCCCCCTGAGCATCGTGTGCATGGGGCTGACGTTCAAGATCAGCGGCGAGAGCTTCGACAAGTACGACCGCTCGGCCAGCTACATGAACAGCACCATCGTCGAGTACATCGAGGGCATTGAGGTCATTAAGGCCTTTGGCCGCGCGGGCGTGAGCTACGAAAAGTACGCGGGCGCGATCAACGATTTCAGAACCTTCGTCGTCAAATGGCTGGTGTCCACGATGGCGACGATGAAGCTCAGCTTCGCGCTTTTTCCGTCGACGCTCATTGGAACGCTTCCCGTTGCGCTGGCGCTCGCGAACCGCGGGGTGATTTCCGCGCCCCAGGCGGCGCTTGCCGTGATGCTCTCTATTTCGATGGTGGGCTCGCTTGCGAAGCTCGAGGTTTTCTCCGAAAACATGCGGCAGGTGAAATTCACGGTCGAAAACCTCGAGGAATTTCTGGAGATGCCGTCTCTTCCCGAGCCCGCAAAGCGCGCGGAGGTCAGGCGCACAGACGTCTGCCTGCGAGACGTTCATTTTTCCTACACGCAGGAGGAAAAGGACGAGGTGCTGCATGGCGTGAATCTCACGCTCCCGGAGGGAAGCTTCACCGCGCTTGTCGGCCCGTCCGGCGGCGGCAAGTCGACGGTTGCAAAGCTCATCTCCCGCTTCTGGGACGTGTCATCAGGCAGCATTACCATCGGCGGCGTGGACATCCGCGAGATGCCGCTGTCGCAGCTGGCAGAATACGTGAGCTTCGTGACGCAGGACAATTTCCTCTTCAACTGCTCTCTGCTTGAAAACATCCGCCTCGGAAACCCGCAGGCGACGGACGAGGAGGTCAAGGCGGCAGCAAAGGCCGCGCAGTGCGAGGAATTTATCGCGAAGCTTCCGCAGGGCTACGACACCCCGGCGGGCGAGGCCGGCAAGCGGCTTTCGGGCGGCGAGAAGCAGCGCGTCGCGATCGCGAGAATGCTGCTGAAAAACGCGCCCATCGTGATCCTGGACGAGGCCACCGCATTTACGGACCCCGAAAACGAGGACAAGATCCAGCGCAGCATCGCCGCGCTGACCCGTGGCAAGACGCTTCTTGTCATTGCGCACCGGCTGTCTGCGATCAAAAACGCCGACAACATCGTCGTCTTAAAGGACGGCGCGATTGCCGCCGAGGGCACGCAGGACGAGCTTCTTGAAACGTGCCAGCTGTACCGCGATATGTGGCAGGCGCACATCGGCGCGAAGCACTGGGCGGTTTCCAGCGCGCGGAAGGAGGGCTAAGATATGTTCAGAACCGTAAAACGAATCATCGACTGGTGCGGGGACTGCAAGGGAAAGCTGTATCTCGGATTTCTCATGACCTTCCTCTCGCACATTTTCGCGGCGCTGCCGCTTGCCCTCGCCGCCTATACGGTGGGAAGCCTGATAGAATGCCAGAAATCGGGCGCGGCGTTTGATGCCGGCTGGATCTGGAAAAGCATTGTGATTCAGATCGTGCTCGTCTTTTTCCGCTTCCTGTTCGATTACCTCCGGGCAAGACTCCAGGAGCCCATCAGCTACGAGCTGACCGCACGCGACCGGCTTGCCATCGGCGGCGCGCTCAAGCGCGTGTCCTTGGGCTACTTCCAGTCGGTCAGCACCGGCAATATCCTGAACTCCATCACCACCGGCCTTTCGACCCTCGAGGGCATGGGCATCCGCATGATCGATAACTTTGTCGGCGGCTACCTCAACCTCCTTGTCATCTTCGTCTTCCTCGCGGTCAAAAGCCCCGTGACGGCGCTGATTGCCCTGGCTGCGGCGGCGGCTTCGCTTCTGGCGCTGCTTCTCATCTCGCACTACAGCCGCGTGAACGCCCCCGTTGAGGCGCAGGCGAACCGCGATCTGACGGGCGCGGTGATCGAATACGCGCGCGGGCTTTCCGTTGTGAAGTCCTTCGGGAAGAGCGGCGCGTGCATGGACGCGGTCACGAAGGCGATCGAAGACAGCCTCTGTATCCATCTTAAAATCGAATGGGGCTATCTTCCGGGGAACGCTTTGCATCTGCTGGCGCTCAAGTGCGGCTCGGTCGGGCTCGCGCTCGCAGCGGGACTGCAATGCGTGCGCGGCGAGATGGACTTTTCCTCGTGCCTGTTCTTCCTGTTCTTCTCGTTCAGCATCTTTGCAAGTCTGGAGCCCATCAGCGACAGCGCGCACACACTCGGCGTCATTGACGACGCGATGAACCAGCTCGACGCGCTGCAATCCGACCAGTTCATCGATGCGGACGGCAAGGATGTACCGCTTACGAACTACGATATCTCGTTCCGGAACGTCACCTTCGGCTACGATTCCCGGACGGTTCTTCAGGATGTGTCCTTCACGATTCCCGAAAAGACCTCGACCGCGATCGTCGGCCCCTCGGGCTCCGGCAAGACGACCATTTGC
>CAKUNY010000075.1 GCA_934668605.1 uncultured Oscillospiraceae bacterium
GTCATGGACGATACGCCGTATTCGTTTACCGACGCGCGGCACTGGCCGAAAAACTCCGACTCGATCTACAGGGGCCTCATGAACATCAACGAGGCAGTGGGTCTTTCCATCAACACGATCCCCGTCAAGCTCGTCGCGCAGATGACCCCGGAATACAGCTTCGAGTTCGCAAAGGAAAAGATGGGGCTCAGCACGCTCGTATCCTCCTATGTAAACGCGGCGGGAGACACGTTCTCGGACGTTGACCTTGCGCCCCTTGCGATGGGCGGACTTACCAAGGGCGTGAGCGTCAAGGCGATGGCGCAGGCATACGCGACGTTTGCAAACGAAGGCGTATACCGCGAGGCGCGGACGTATACGAAGGTCGTAGACTCTGACGGCAAGGTCGTTCTGGATAACACGCAGCAGTCGCACGTTGCGATGAAGGACATGACGGCGTGGTATATCACCTATATGCTGGAAAATACCGTCGAATCCGGCACCGGCACGGCGGCGCAGATCGCGAACATGACCGTCGCCGGAAAGACCGGCACCACGACGAGCGACTTTGACCGCTGGTTCGCGGGCTATACGCCCTATTATACCGGCGTCGTCTGGTGCGGCTACGATGACCCCGAGGAGGTCGTGCTGACGGATTCGTCGACGAATCCGGCCATTGTCCTCTGGCAGAAGGTCATGGAGCAGGTGCACGACGGCCTTCCCAACAAGGAATTCAACAAGCCGACCAATGTGGTCGAGTGCACGGTCTGCCGCGACAGCGGCCTTCTCATGACCGACGCCTGCCGCGAAGACCCGAGAGGAAGCCGGGCAATTACCGTCGAGCTCAGTCTCTACGATGTGCCGACGCAGAACTGCGATGTCCATAAGGAAGTAGAGATCTGCGGCGCGTCGGGGCACGTGGTCAATGAATACTGCAAGCAGGTCGAGGGCAACACGACAAAGACGGTGGGGCTTTTGGATGTTTCGCGAGCCTTCCCGGTGCGCGGCATTACGGTGCAGGATCAGGCCTACGCCGTGCCGAACGACTCTCTGCCCGCGGGCTATTACCCGGCTTTGAGCCCGGATGTGGACGCGATCAATGTCGAGTGCTACATCCACACAAGAGACGATCTGCCCGAGCCCGAAGCGCCCGAGGAGGACGAGGAAGAAGACAGCGGCAGCCGCATCTCCTCCGTCGTGCGCGACATTCTCTCGGGCGGCAGCCAGAACGATTAAAGAAGAAGCAGGAGAACGCTATGTGGCTTTCAGACGAATGGAAGGACTATGAGGTCATCGACACCTCGAGCGGGGAAAAGCTCGAGCGCTGGGGAAAGTATATCCTCGTGCGCCCAGACCCGCAGGTCATTTGGAGTACGCCGAAAAATCATCCCCTGTGGCGAAAATACGACGCAAAATACAGCCGCTCCAACACCGGCGGCGGCAAGTGGTCAAATCTGCATCTTCCCGAGCAGTGGCAGGTGCGCTATAAGGAGCTCACGTTCAATGTTAAGCCCATGAACTTCAAGCACACCGGCGTTTTCCCCGAGCAGGCCGCCAACTGGGACTTTGCAATGGAAAAAATCAGAGGCGTCGGAAGACCCATCAGCGTTCTGAATCTTTTTGCCTACACGGGCGGCGCGACGATTGCCTGCGCGGCGGCGGGCGCGAGCGTCTGCCATGTGGACGCGGCAAAGGGCATGGTCGCCTGGGCGAAGGAAAATGCGCGCTCCTCCGGCTTGGAGGAAAAACCGGTTCGTTGGATCGTCGACGACTGCGGCAAATTTGTCGAACGGGAGATCCGGCGCGGGCGGCGCTATGACGCGATCATCATGGACCCTCCGAGCTATGGACGGGGCCCTTCGGGTGAGATCTGGAAGCTCGAGGAGAACCTCTATCCCTTTGTGGAGCTGGTCAGTCAGGTGTTAAGCGACGATCCGCTCTTTGTGATCATCAATTCCTACACCACGGGGTTAGCGCCCTCGGTGCTGGGGTACATTTTAGATACGCTGGTATCGAAGAAATACGGCGGCAAAACGCACTGCGACGAGCTGGGGCTTCCGGTGACAAATACCGGCCTTGCCCTCCCGTGCGGCAGCACCGGCCGCTGGACGAGGGACTGAGCATGGAACACGCAATTGAGATCCGGAACCTCGCGTATTCCTACCCGGACGATACATCGACCGAGTACGTGGTCTTTCAGGACCTGAACCTCGACATTGACCAGGGAAGCTTTGTCGCCGTATTGGGACACAACGGCTGCGGCAAATCGACGCTTGCCAAGCACTTAAACGCGATCTTGCTCCCGGAGGGCGGCAGCGTGACGGTCTACGGGCTGGACACAAAGCAGGAAGAAAACCTCCTTGCCATCCGCCAGCAGGTGGGCATGGTGTTTCAGAACCCGGATAACCAGATCGTCTCAAACGTCGTCGAAGAAGACGTGGCGTTTGCGCCCGAGAACCTCGGCGTTCCGACGGAGGAAATCCGCAGACGCGTGGACGAGGCTTTGGAGGCGGTCGGCATGGCGGCCTACAAAAAGCACGCGCCGCACCTTCTTTCGGGCGGGCAGAAGCAGCGCGTGGCGATCGCGGGCGTGCTTGCGATGCAGCCCAAGACCATCGTGCTCGACGAGCCGACCGCGATGCTTGACCCGCAGGGGCGGCAGGAGGTCGTCTCGATTGTGGAGAAGCTCAGCCGCGAGCAGAATATTACGGTCATTCTCATCACGCACCACATGGACGAGGCCATCTGCGCCGACCGTGTGATCGCGATGGACGACGGAAAAATCATCGCCGACGGCGCGCCGAAGGATGTTTTTACGAAGATCGCGCTTTTAAAGAGCGTGGGGCTGACGGTGCCGCAGACGACGCTGCTTTTGGACGCGCTCAATGAAGACGGCTGCAAGCTTCCGCTGGATGCGCTGAGCGTGGACGAGTGCGCGCAGGCGCTGCTTCGGCAAATTTCGCAGGCGAAAGCCTGATTTCGGAGGAAAAACGGTTGGAGCCTGTATTAGAAATTCGAAATGTGTCACATATCTACGGCGCGGATACGCCGTTTGAGCATGTGGCGCTGGACAATGTGAGTTTGCGTGTCGGGCGGGGCGAATTTGTCGGCCTGATCGGGCACACCGGCTCGGGAAAATCGACGCTGATCCAGCATATGAATGGCCTTTTGAAGCCATCGAGCGGACAGGTTCTGTTCGAGGGGCAGGACGTGTGGTCGGACGTGAAGCTCACGCGCCGCCTGCGCTTTCATGTGGGGCTGGTGTTCCAGTACCCGGAGTATCAGCTCTTTGAAGAGACGGTCTTTCAGGACATCGCCTTCGGCCCTAAAAATATGGGGCTTTCGGAGGACGAAATTCGCGCGCGCGTTTTGCGTGCGGCGGGCTTTGTCGGCATTACGGACAAGGAGCTCGAAAAATCGCCCTTTGACCTCTCCGGCGGGCAGAAGCGCAGAGCCGCGATCGCGGGCGTGATCGCGATGGAGCCGGACGTTCTGATCCTCGATGAGCCCACGGCGGGACTTGACCCGGTCGGCCGCGAGAGCATTCTGGAAAATATCCGCGCCTATCAGGCGGCGCAGGGCGCGTCGGTCATTATGGTCAGCCACTCGATGGAGGAGATCGCCTCCAATGTCGACCGGCTTCTTGTCATGAACGACTCGCACCTTGTCATGGACGCGACCCCGGCGGAGGTGTTCGCAAGGCCGGAGGAGCTCGTGCATATGGGACTTGCCGTGCCGAAGGTGACGCAGGTGCTTTTAAAGCTGCGCGAGCTCGGCGTGGATGTTCCGGCCTCCGCCTTTACGGTGGAGCAGGCGGAAAAGCTGCTGCTTCCGCTCGTGAAAGGAGGGAAGGCCGCATGCTGAAGGATGTGACGCTCGGCCAGTATTTCCCGGGCGAGACTGCGGTTCACAAGATGGACCCGAGAACGAAGCTCGTGCTCGTGATCGTGTATATTGTCGCGCTGTTTCTGGCAAAGGGCGCGTTCGGATATGCGCTTGTGGCGGGGTGCCTTCTTGCCGTGATCTGGATTTCCAAAATCCACTTGAAGGTGATTTTAAAGGGACTCAAGCCCTTGCTGCTGATCATCGTTCTGACGGCGGTTCTGAACCTTTTTTACGGGCAGGGCGAGCCGCTCGTGCAGTTCTGGATTTTCAAGATCACAAAGCAGGGCATCGAAAACGCCGTTTTCATGGTGCTTCGCATCACGCTTCTGGTGGCGGGCACGTTCATGCTCACCTACACCACGAGTCCCATCGCGCTGACGGACGGACTGGAGAGCTTGCTCAGCCCCCTCAAAAAAGTCGGCGCGCCGGTGCATGAGCTTGCGATGATGATGTGCATCGCCCTTCGCTTTATTCCCACGCTCATTGAGGAAACCGACAAGATCATGTCCGCCCAGAAGGCAAGGGGCGCGGATTTTGAGTCCGGAAATATCCTCGCGCGCGCGAAGGCGCTCATTCCGATTCTGGTGCCGCTGTTCATCTCGGCCTTCCGCCGGGCGGACGAACTGGCGACCGCGATGGAGTGCCGCTGCTACCACGGCGGAGAAGGCCGCACAAAGCTCCACGCGCTTCATTACGAAGGACGCGACTATACGGCCTACGCCCTTGGCGCCGTCATGCTTGCGGGCGTGATCGTGCTGCGGCGCTTTGGCCTGTAATCTATCACACGGGAGAACGCTATGAGAAACATTGCCCTGACGCTTCGATACCTCGGCACGGCCTATCACGGCTGGCAGGTGCAGAAAAATGATATCACGGTCGGCCAGACGTTAGAGAAAGCCGCCGCAATGGTCGTGGGTCACAAGGTGCACATCACCGGCTGCGGCCGGACGGACGCCGGCGTCCACGCGAAGGTCTACGTGGCAAATTTCCGCACCGACGCGAGAATTCCCGTCGACCGCATTCCCTACGCCTTTAACACGCATCTGCCCGGAGACATCGTCGTCACCGGCGCGATGGAGGTACACGACGGCTTCAACGCCATCGGCTCGTGCGTCAAAAAGGAGTATACCTATCTGATTTATAATTCCCCGATCAAAGACCCGTTTTATGTCAACCGCGCATGGTTCTATCCCAAGCATCTCGACGAGGCGGTCATGCAGCGCGCGGCGCAGCAGTTTATTGGCACGCACGATTTTGCCGCCGTCCGCTCGGTCGGGACGGAGGTGAAATCCACGGTGCGCACGGTCTATCACTATGAGGTCGAGCGGGACGGGGATATCATATCCCTTCGCGTCTGCGCCAACGGCTTTCTTTACAACATGGCGCGCGCGATGGCGGGGACGGTTGTGTACGCCGCGGAGGGGAAATTTGCGCCCGAAGAAGTGGCCAATATCCTGGCAAACGGCGACCGCAAGGCGGCCGGACCCACGGTTCCGCCAGGCGGACTTTACATGACCCAGCTCTGGTATGACGACGGAGAGGCAGTGTTCCATGTCGGATAACGTTTCAAAATTTGATCCCCATCCCGGGAAAAGCCTTGCGCGGAGAATTGCGCTGTTTGTGCTGGCGCTTGTGCTGGTGGGCGGCGGCGTGACGCTCTATGTGTTCCGGGATTCTCTGAATCTGGACGCGGCGAAGCGCTTCGTGCGCTATCTGAACGTCAAAACGGACTCGACGGGCGGCAGCTTCACGTTCGATTCCCACAACGCGAACCAGTACGCCGACTTGCAGGGCGGCCTTGCCGTGGCATCCGTCTCGGGGCTCAGCCTTTATGACGCGAACGGAGACGAGCTCGCGGTCGTGCAGGCGAAATTAGATACCCCCGCCATCCGAACGGGCGGCAGGCTCACACTGGCCTTCGACGTCGGCGGAACGAACCTTCTCGCCGTGCGCGAGTCCGGGGAGACGGCCTTGAGCGTCACGACGCAGCGCCCGATTTTTGACGCGGATATGGCCGCGGACGGCAGCCTCTGCTACGCGGCGTCGGAGTCCGGCTACAAGACGGTGCTGTATGTCTATGACAGCAATCAGAACCGGATCTACCGCTGGCTCTCTGCCAGTCAGTTCATGCCCGTGTGCGCAGTCTCAGCGGGGGCAAAGTATGCTGCGAGCGTGTCCCTCGGCCAGCAGGACGGCATTTACGCTTCCAGCCTCCATGTTTTTCAGACCGACACGGAGGATTCCGGCATCACGGCGCCGCTCGGCGGCGACCTTATTTATGATCTGACATTCTTGGACGCGAATACGATCTGCGCCGTAGGAGAATCGGGCGCGAAGTGGCTGGACATAAACGGAAGCCTTCTGGCGGGCTATACGTACGACGGCGCGTATCTCAAGGACTTTGATTTTGGCGGCGACGGATTTCTCTCTTTGATCGTGAATATGTATAAGGCAGGCAACCACTGCTCGGTCGTCACCGTCGACGAAACGGGCACGGAGCTTGGGAGTGCCGAGCTCGACGTGCAGATCCTCGATTTTTCGGCGGCAGGGGAGTACCTTGCCGTTCTGACGGCGGAAAAGCTCACCATCTACACCAGCGCAATGAAGCCCTATTTTGAGCAGGCGAACACGACGAGCGCGACAAATGTCATCATGCGCGCCGACGGCTCGGCAGTTCTGCTCGGCGGTGGGCACGGCGAGATCATCCTTCCTTGAATTTTCAGTTCCGTCACATATTGGCGTTGGAATTGTTCACAATTCCATGCTATACTTCTTAAAAATTGATCCTATCTGAGTAGGAGAACGTATATCATGAAACCAACCTTATGTTCCAAATGCAAAAAGAATCTGGCGGTCGTGTTCATCACAAAGATTGAAAACGGCCAGACCAACAATGAGGGCTACTGCCTCAAATGCGCGCGCGAGCTTGGCATCAAGCCCGTCGACGACATGATCAGCCGCATGGGCCTTTCGGACGAGGATCTCGACAACCTCAACGGCGAAATGCTCGACACGATGAACGGCCTCGAAGGCCTCATTTCCGGCGCGCAGAACCGGGACGACGAGCCGGAGGACGAGGAAGACGACGAAAACGCCTCGCAGACCGCAACGTTCCCGTTTCTCAACAAGCTCTTCGGCAATGCCGGGAACGCGAACCCCGGAGAAGCCTTGTCCCCGCAGAAGGAAGAGCCCCGGCAAACACCTCCGCGCGGCGATAAGCCGAACGGGCAGAAGAACAAAAAGCGCAAATTCTTAGATACCTACTGCCAGAACCTCACGCAGAAGGCGCGCGACGGGAAATTAGACCGCATTGTTGGCCGGGACGTGGAAACCGAGCGCGTCGTGCAGATCTTGAACCGGCGGCAGAAGAATAACCCATGCTTAATTGGCGAGCCCGGCGTCGGCAAAACGGCGATCGCCGAGGGTCTGGCGCAGCGCATTGTTGACAAGGAGGTACCCTACAAGCTGCAAGGCAAGGAGGTCTACCTGATGGACCTGACCGCGCTCGTCGCGGGCACGCAGTTCCGGGGCCAGTTTGAAAGCCGCATGAAGAGCCTCATCGACGAGGTCAAAAAGCTCGGCAATATCATCCTTGTCATCGACGAGGTGCATAACCTTGTCGGCGCGGGCGACGCGGAGGGCTCGATGAACGCGGCCAATATTCTCAAGCCCGCCCTCTCGCGCGGCGAGATCCAGGTCATCGGCGCGACAACGTTCGACGAGTACCGCAAGTATATCGAAAAGGACTCCGCCCTCGAGCGCCGCTTCCAGCCCGTGACGGTCAATGAGCCGACGATCGAGGAATCCATCGCGATCCTGCGCGGTATTTCGCATTACTACGAGGAGTTCCACGGCGTAGAAATTCCGCCCGAGATCGCGCGGCAGACCGTCATTCTCTCCGAGCGGTATATCACCGACCGCTTCCTTCCCGACAAGGCCATCGACCTTTTGGACGAAGCGTGCTCGGATGTGAACCTCAAGAATAAATCCATCGGCAAGCTCGAAGCGCTTAGAAAAGACCAGATGGACATTGAGCTCGAGCTCGGCGTTCTCATGGAGCAGCCCGAGAAGACGGACGCGGACTTTGCCCGCATGGCGGAGCTTCGCAGCCGCAAATTGCAGCTCGAAAAGGAAATTGCCGTTCTGGAAGAGGAGCCGAAGCCGGTTCTGACGATGGAGAATCTCGCGCGCATCATTGAGCTCTGGACGAAAATCCCGGCCAGCAAGATCCGCGCGCAGGAATATGAGCAGCTCGAAAACCTCGACACGCGCCTCAAAGAGCACATTGTCGGTCAGGATGAGGCTATCCGCGCCGTGACGGCGGCCATCCGGAGAAACCGCGTCGGCATTTCGCCCAAGAAGCGCCCCGTGTCGTTCATCTTCGTCGGCTCGACGGGCGTGGGCAAAACGGAGCTTGTCAAGTGTCTGGCAAACGAGATGTTCGAGTCCGTGGAGTCTCTCATCCGGCTCGACATGTCCGAGTACATGGAAAAGCATAGTGTTTCCAAGCTCATCGGCTCGCCTCCCGGCTATGTCGGCTATGACGAGGCGGGACAGCTGACGGAGAAAATCCGCAGAAGGCCGTATTCTGTCATTCTCTTCGACGAGCTCGAGAAGGCGCACCCGGACGTTCTCAATATCCTCCTTCAGATTCTCGACGACGGGCGGATCACAGACGCGCAGGGGAGAGTTGTGAACTTTGAAAACACGATCATCATCATGACCTCCAACGCCGGCTCTGACCGCAAGGACGGATCGGTCGGCTTCGGCAAGAGCTTATCGGAGCAGACGCAGGAAAAGGCCGTCAAGGCGCTCTCGGAGTTCCTGCGGCCGGAGTTCATTAACCGTGTGGACGAAGTGATTTCGTTCAACAAGCTCACGGAGGAAAACTTCCGCGCGATTGCGGGCATTATGCTCGGAGAGCTTCATCAGGCGCTTCTTGAGCGCGGGATCGACTTTACGTGGGACGAGAGCGTCATTGACGCGCTGGTCAAGAAGTCCTATTCCGTGACCTACGGCGCGCGGAACCTCCGCCGTACGATTCAAAAAGAGCTCGAAGACCCGATTGCCCAGAAGATCATCGAAAGCTTCGTCAGCCCCCTGCATGCGCTGCACGCCGCGGCAGGGGAGGACGGCACATTTACCGTCACCGGGGAATAAGCTGCGCCCCGCCGGACTTCCTCCGGCGGGGCTGGGTAGAATCCATTCGCGGCTTTTTTCCTGAAAAGCAAAATTAGGGCTTGACGGGAGCGGAATCATATGCTATGATATCCAAGCAAATTTGAGAGACGAAAGCCTTTCGGTCTGCAATGCTAGTGTGGCTCAGTCGGTAGAGCAGCTGATTCGTAATCAGCAGGTCGCCGGTTCAAGTCCGGCCACTAGCTCCAGAAACCAGCGAAAATCGTAAGATTTCCGCTGG
>CAKUNY010000076.1 GCA_934668605.1 uncultured Oscillospiraceae bacterium
GACTCCAAGGTCACCGTCTGGGTCATCCCGACCAACGAAGAGCTCATGATCGCGCAGGATACTGCCGAGCTCTGCAAGTAATCTCCCGAACCTACGAACGCAGGACAGCGAATGCTGTCCTGCGTTTTCGCGCGCATATTGACAAGCAGGGCGTTCTTCCGTATAATAGCCACATCGATTGTATGATATATATCATACGGTATATTTTGGTGGGAGGGTGCGGACGATGGCTCCGAAGAACAAGTTCACGAAGGAAGAAATGGTGGCCGCGGCGCTGCGGGTCGTGCGGGAGCGAGGCGCGGAGGGTCTGACCGCAAAAACCGTCGCAGACGCACTCGGCACCTCCACGCAGCCGATTTTTACGGCCTTCAGCTCTATGGACGGCATCCGGCAGGCGATCTATGCCGCTTCTGTGCACGTATACGACAGCTATACCCACGCGGGGCTACAGGAGGACGTTCCGTTTCTCGGCGTCGGCAGGCAGTACATCCGCTTCGCGCGGGAGGAGCCGGAGCTCTACCGGCTTTTGTTTCTGACGCGGGAGGCATCTTGCAGCGCCATGCAGACCATGCGGCGTTTGCAGGAGCACGTCCGCCCTGCGCTCATGCGCATTTACCACATCACCGCCGAGGAAGCGGATTTCTATTTCCGCAATCTGTGGTTCGTCGTGCACAGCCTGTCTACGTTGATCGTGACCGGCGACTGCCCATACAGTGATGCGGAAATCGCGCAGATTCTGACCGGTTTCAGCCTCAGCACCTGCAAGGCCATCAAGGAGATCCCCGGCTTTGCCGCAGGAACGTATGACCGCGACGCGGCCTTCCGCGCGCTGGTAGAGCCTACTCCGGCAGAAAGTTAATACAGAAGCATCAAACGGCAGGGCGGTTCTAAGAAGAATCGCCCTGCCGTTTTCTTTTGTCATGCATTCGGTTCGAGTCAGCCGTTTCTTCCGAGCAGCTCGTCGGCCGTGACGCAGAGGATATCTGCCAGTGCGTTCAGCTCCGTGTCGAGTACAGGCCTGTGCTGTCCTTCCAGAAGAGAAAGCGCCGGAATGCTCAGATCAATGCCTCGAAGCTGAAGCTGCGCAAGAAGCTCCGTTTGTTTCATTCCCCGCGCAAGGCGCAGCTGCGTCACGCGTGCACCAATGAGATTCCGTGTGCCCAGCTCCTGTTTTCGTGTCCGCATGCGCCATCCCCCATTCTGTTCAAATTATATGGAGGATATGGGTTGCTATTTTTGGTATTACCAAATATAATAAATTTAATGTCACGAAATTAAAAGGAGTCAAACATATGGACTATGTAGAACAAGCACCACTTCCAGCGGTTTGTCAAAACTGCGCAGATCGCGCCGCCTGCATCGCACGCGGCGAAGGTGAATGGTGCTGCGAGGAATGTGAAAATTTACTAGAGCGTTTTATCTGCATGGCAGACGATACAGATAAATCACAAATAGACATCGGTTTTCGTTTCCGCGAGAAAAGGGATGCCGCCCTATAGCAGCATCCCTTTTGCTGTATTATGTGCTTTATAGGCCTATTTTACTCCGTAAGCTCGCCCCGGAGATTTTTCTGCATCTGCGTTTTCACGAACGCCATATCGTCAGAGATGGACAGCAGATAATAGCTTTTTGCGAGAGCCGCCTCCGTCGTCATGTCCCGGCCGTTGACCGCGCCGACCCGCCGGAGGGCGGAGCTTGCCGCGTACGTTCCAAGGCTCACCGCGCCCTGGCTGCACTGCGAGCAGACGGTGATGATCGTGCCGTTCTGATACGCCCGTTCAATGATCGGCAGCAGCGCGTTCTGCGCCGAGCCCGGAATATTGCCCGCGCCGAACGTCTCGAGCACCACGCCCTTTAATTTATCCGTCATCAGCGACGCAAAATAGTCAAACTGAATGCCGGGGAAAATTTTAATGACGCCGATGGGAAGCTCCTTAAAGGGCTGGAAGTGAAACGCTTCCTCGCTTGCCGGGCGCAGAACCCGCTTTTTATATTCGATCTGAATACCCGCGTGCGCAAGGGGCGCGTCGTTCGGCGACTCGAAGGCCTCAAACTGGTCAGACGAGCGCTTCGTGCTCCGGTTGCCGCGCAGCAGAACGCCGTTAAAATAGATGCAGACCTCGTGCACCTGCCCGGAGGCGGCGATGAGAAGCGAGCTGATGATATTGTCCCGTCCGTCGCTTCGGATCTGCCCGAGCGGAATCTGCGAGCCGGTAAAAATCACGGGCTTTGAAAGGTTTTCCAGCATGAAGGAAATGGCTGACGCGGAATACGCCATCGTATCCGTGCCGTGGAGGACGACGAAGCCGTCGTAAGCGCTATACCGTTCGGCAATGGCAGCTCCGATCTGGTTCCATTCGCGAACCGTAATATCCGAAGAATCGAGCAGCGGGTCAAATTCCACCACGTCCCACTTGGGCATATCCGCCCAGTATAGATCCGGAATTGCGCGCAGCAAATCCAAAAATGCGCCGCTCGAGGGAACGTAGCCTTTTTCGCTTGGCACCATACCGATGGTGCCGCCGGTGTAGAGGATGCAGATGCGCTTTTTCATGTTGGGATCTCCCCTCTTCTTTTTTGTTTTGTGTTACTTTACGCCTTTCATGGTGAGGCTGATGCGCTTGCGCTTCTCGTCGACCTCGAGCACCTTCACCTTCACCACGTCACCGACCGAGACGACCTCGGACGGATGCTTGATAAATTTGTTGCAGACCTGCGAGATATGCACCAGACCGTCCTGATGCACGCCGATGTCCACAAAAACGCCGAAGTCGATGACGTTCCGCACCGTGCCGCTGAGCTCCATGCCGGGCTTCAGATCTTTCAGTTCCAGAACGTCCGTGCGCAGGATCGGCGCGGGCAGCTCATCTCTGGGGTCGCGCCCGGGCTTTAAAAGCTCCTTGACAATATCCTGCATCGTCGGTACGCCGATCTGGCACGCCTGCGCCAGCTTCTCTTCGCCGTAGAGCTTCACGCGCGCGGGAAGCTCCTGAAGCTTCCCGGTTCCCACATCCGAGAGCCCCAGGCCGCACAGCGTAAGCAGCTGCTCCGCCGCCTGATAAGACTCCGGATGCACGCCGGTATGATCCAGCACCCTGCTGCTCTCCGGCACGCGCAAAAAGCCTGCCGACTGCTCAAACGCCTTGGGACCCAGTTTGGGCACCTTTTTGAGCTGCGCGCGCGAGGTGAACGCGCCATTTTCCTCGCGGTACAAAACGATATTTTTGGCCGTCGTCGCATTAAGGCCGGAAACCTGCTTGAGTAGCGGCTGAGACGCCGTATTGACGTCCACACCCACCGCGTTGACGCAGCTTTCGACCACCGCGCCGAGCGCCGTATCGAGCTCCTTTTCCGGCATATCGTGCTGGTACTGCCCCACGCCGATGGCCTTGGGGTCGATTTTGACGAGCTCTGCCAGCGGGTCTTGCAGCCGTCTGGCGATCGACACCGCCGAGCGAAGATTCACGTCAAACTGCGGAAATTCCTCCGCCGCGAGCTTGGACGCCGAGTAAACGGACGCGCCCGCCTCGTTGACGATCATATACGACACCCCGGGGCACTTTCGGATGAGCTCGACCGCCATTGCCTCCGTTTCACGCGAGGCTGTGCCGTTGCCGATGGCAAGATGCTTGACCCCGTGCTTGTCGATGAGCCGCTTGAGCGTATCGATTGCCTCCTGCTTTTTGCGCTCGGAGAACGTCGGATAGACGACCGTTGTATCGAGTACTTTTCCTGTCGCGTCGATCACGGCCACCTTGCAGCCGTGCGCGTAGCCGGGGTCAAGCCCCATCGTGACAAAGCCCTTCACGGGCGGCTGCATGAGAAGCGGGCGTAGGTTCAGCGCAAAATTGTGAATGGCCGCCTCGTTTGCCGCGTCGGTCAGCATCGTCCGAAGCTCGCGCTCCATGCTGGGCGCAAGAAGTCGGTCGTAGCTGTCCTCCGCCGCCGCAGCCAGAAACGCCATTGCGGCAGAGCCGGGCTTTACGACGCGCTTTCTGATCAGCTGCATCGCCTCCGCGCGATCCAGCTCCAGCGCGACCTTCAAAAAGCCCTCTTTCTCGCCGCGGTTGAGGGCTAACACCTGATGGCTCTGTAATTTCGATACCGGCTGATGGAAATCGTAATACAGGCGGTAGACGGAATCCTCGTCTTCCTTGGCTGCCTTGCTCTCGCACAGGGCGCTTTTCTGCATCCGCGCGCGCAGGCTCTTGCGAAGCTCCGCGTCGTCGGAAATGCGCTCGGCAATGATATCGCTCGCGCCGGCCAGTGCGTCTTCGATCGTCTCCACGCCCAGATCGGGGTTCAAAAAATCCCGCACCAGCTCCTCGGGCGCTTTGCTCGTCCTGTCCTGCGCAAAAATCGCGTCCGCCAGAGGCTCTAACCCCTTCTCCTTCGCGACCGTTGCGCGCGTGCGGCGCTTTTGCTTATATGGCCGGTAGAGATCTTCGACCTCGGCAAGCGTCGCAGCGTTGTCAATGGCAAGCGTGAGCTCGTCTGTCAGCTTGCCCTGCGCCTCGATGGCGGATTTGACCTCGTCCCGCCGCGCCTGCAAATTGCGCAGATACTGGAGTCTTGTCTCGAGCGTCCGGAGCGCCGTGTCGTCCATCGCGCCGTGCGCCTCCTTGCGGTATCTGGCAATAAAGGGAATGGTGTTGCCTTCGTCCAAAAGCGTCACCACGTTGCTTACATATTCTTCCTTGCAGTCCAGCTCTTCGGCCAGCAGCTGTATGATCGTCTTCATTCGGTTCTCCTTTCGCCGCCGCGCCTCGGCAGATTGCCGGTTTTCCGCGCCTGGCGGACAGCGAATTTAGTATATCATAAATCCCGGAAATATGATATACTGGAAAAAACGAAAAAGCGAGGCTGCCATGAGATTTGATACGATTCTGATTGATATTGATGATACCCTCTTTGATTTCCGCAAAAGCTCCTTTGAGGCTTTGGTAAAGGCCTTCGCCGAAATCGGCGTGACGTTCACCGAGGAGGATATGCCCAAATACGAGGTCTTCAACAACCAGATGTGGAAAAGCTACGAGCTGGGCGAGATTGAAAAGGATTTTATTTATCCCGAGCGCTTCCGCCGCTATTTTGCGTCCATCGGCTTAGACGCCGACCCCGTGGCACTCAACCGCCGGTATCTTCTCGAGCTTGCCGAGGGGCGGAACTTCATGCCGCACTGCAAGGAATTATTGCAGGCGCTGCACGGGAAATACCTCGTCGTGGTCGTCACAAACGGCGACACCTACGCGCAGGAGCGGCGAATTGAAATTTCCGGCATGGCGCAGTATTTTGACTACGTCTTCATCTCCGAGCAGCTCGGCACCAAAAAGCCCGAGAAGGACTTCTATGACAAGGTCTTCGAAAGAATCGGAGCGCATCGCCGCGAAAGCGCCATCATGGTTGGAGACAGCCTGTCTTCTGACATGCAGAGCGGCAGAAACGCCGGCATCCCCACATGCTTCTACGGCAAGCGTGAAAACGCCGACGGACGCTGTGACTATGTCATCGAAGATCTTCTCGATCTGCTTCCGATTCTGGAAAACAGCTGAACATACGAAAGCCAGTCTGCAATTCGCAGACTGGCGTTTCAGCTATTCCATCCAATTTTTCCGACAAATGCGTAGGGGTCGATGCCCACATCGACCCGGCCGTAAGAACCGTTTTTACGGAGATCTTCGGCAAATTCGATGGTGCCCTTGGGGCGATGTAGGCATCGCCCCCTACGCGTTGGTTTCCAAAATCCCGTAGGGACGGACGCGGCTTTATAAAAACGCGGGCTGCAAGTCCTCGTAGAGTTTGCCGGTGCGGTTGTAGCCCTGCGGGAGATACTGCACGGAGCGGATCGCGGGCTTCGGCACGCCGAATTTGGGATTGTATCCGAACAGGTTCACGTACCGCTCCAGATCCTGCTCCTCGGCTTCCATCGCTGCGAGCAGCTCGAGCGTGGCGCGCGCGTCGTCAATTGCCCGGTGCGTGTTCTGCGTCTTGAGCTGGTAGGCGTCGACGGCGTTGCAGAGCTTGTGCGGAAACGGGCGGCGATCCTTGTAAATTGTGAGTGCGTCCAACATCTTCGCCCCCTTGAGCACGTCCGCCATGCCAAACTGCGCAAGAAAGTAGTATAAAAAGCAGAGATCGAACTGCGCATTATACGCGACGATCAAGGTTCTGCTTCCGAACATCCGGGAAAACTGCTCCGCCGCCTGCCGCTTGGCAATTCCGCCATCGAGCAGCATCTGCTCGGTAATGCCCGTCAGCTCGACGATTTTCTCGGGCAGGTGCCGCCCCTCGGAGAGCCTGATAAACTCGTCCATCGTCTCCAGCTCGCAAAGGCCATTGCCGTCCTGCCCCGCCTTCAGCACAGCCAGCTCGATGATCTCGTCTTTTCTGCACGAAATGCCGGTCGTCTCCGTGTCGAGCACCAGCACCGCGTCATATTGCTCAAAAATTCGCTCCAGCATACGCTTCCTCCAACGCTTTGTTTGCCTGATTATATCATATGGAGGCGCAATTTTCGAGCCTTGCGCGAAATTTTCCGCGCATCAAACGCCTTGCAGCGCAGCTCCGAACAGCAGCCGCAGAAGCTCCGACGGGTCAACGTGATACAGCGCGGCAAACGCTTCCAGCGTGCGTACCTCGCCGGAGCAGCTGCGCAGAATCAGAACCACCGCGGCAAAAAACGCCGCATCCAGGAAAAAGCCCAGAATCACGTTTCCGTGCCAGTCGTTCACGCGCCGCAGAACCGCTATCGCACCGACTGCCGCCGCCAGACTGAGCGTCGCCTCAAAAAGGCTTCCAAGCGAGGCGTCGCGCAGCAGCACATACGGCGCGGCGTACAGCAGCAGAACATAGGCCAGGGATAAAATCCGGAGATAATTCCCGGCGAAGCACACCGCTGCCCGAACGCCGCGAAGCCGCTTTCCCCGCACGGCAAACATGCAGCCGGCCGCGTCCAGCAGCGCGTAGACGGCAAAAACGAGATACAGGTGCGAGGCCAGCCAGTCGATTGCCGCAGCCATCAGCATCCACAGAAGAAACACCGGCAAAAACAGCAGAACGCCTGCTGTGAGCACGAGTGTGGGGCTCCCCGTCCCGGCGACGCCGACTGAATACCCTGTTTGCAGCTCTCCCGCGCCGTCATAGAAGGCCTCGCCCGGATTGACCCAATTGCCCTTTGCGTCATAAAAGCCGTCGCCGGGACTTCTCAGATATCCCTTTGCGTCATAAAACGCACCGCCGGGGCTGACCCAATTGCCTTTTGCGTCGTAAAAGCCGTCGCCGTCGCTGCGCCAGACGCCCTTTGCGTCATGAAACCCCATGACCGCTCGACCGACGCTCCTTCAAAAGCGTCAGAAATCTGCACAGGCCGATCACTGCAACAACCATCCCGCCAAAGTACCCGACCGTGATATACAGCACAAACACCACCACACCGAGCACAATGTTTCCGGAAAACAGAATGCCGAGCGACGTGACCCCGAACAGCCCGCGCAGGATCGCCCAGCCAAAGACCAGCATAACAATCGCAAACGCGCCAACCCCAAGCCCTCCAAGGAGCCTGCCGAACTGCCGCAACCCGAGCAGCATCAACAGTCCTCCGGCAAGGGACAGAGCGAGCGACACGGCCAGCGCGGTCAGGCGCGGCTTGAGATACGTGTACTGCGCTTCCGCGCCAACGCCGAACAATTTTTCTACCATGAAAAAACCTCCCTGTTGTTTAGGATATACCAAAATGGGATATTATGAATATACCATTTTGGTATCATGCTGTCAAGGGGTGTACGGCATGGTTTTTCGATTGAAAGAGCTTCGCGAGGCTCGTCATCTTTCCCAGCTCCGGCTGGCAACAGAGCTGAACCTGACACAGAACAGCATCAGCCGCTATGAAAATATGGAGCGCGAGGCCGATTATGAGACGCTGATTCGCATCGCGGACTATTTTCATGTTTCGCTGGACTATCTGCTTGGCAGGAGCGATGAACCGCGCTGAGGGCAAAAAACTGCCCTCAGCGCGGCCTTTGCTTTCTGATCGATTCGCCTCAGTGCCCCGCGACGCTCCCGATCTCCTGCAATTCGAAGCGGTAAGCCTGCTTCGCATCCGGATACTTTTTCCGATCGACCGGCTCTAAAAACATGGCAAGCGACCTTACCCAGAGCCCGCCGTCGCCGTAGAGCTTGCGGTAGATGACAACAGCCTCCCCCGTCTCTGAATCGTGCGCCACGGCCTCGGCCACATAATAGTCGCCCTTAAAATGGCGGTACACCCGCCCAATCTGAAGTTCCCGCATTGGTGTCTCCTTTCTGCAAAGAAAAAACGGTATGGCCGGGTGGTCATACCGTTTTTGATTGGATTTCTTATTCCTTCGGCTCTTCGTCCTCTTCCAGATCGAACTCCAGCTCTTCGCCGCAGTTCGGGCAGACGGTGGAGCCCTCGTCGAGCATCTGCTCGTCGATGGTGATCTCCTCGCCGCAGGTCGGGCACTTCACCTCGTAAAGCACCTCGTCGTCGCCGAAGTCGTACTCGTCGTCTTCCGCGTCATCCTCGTCCTCGTCGTCATAGTCCTCGTAATCGTCGTCATCCTCGTCGTCGAGCAGATAGTCGTCGATGTTGTCGAGATCCTCTTCGATGCAGTCGAGCTCGTCCGAGATCGTGTCCACCACGTCCTCGAGATCGGAAACCGTCTCAGCGACGTCGGAGAGCATGTCGACGATGGCGGCAATCATCTTGCCCTCGTCCTTCTCGGTGTCGAGCTTCAGGCCATCCATCAGACCCTTGAGATAAGCAGATTTTTCGGAAAGCGTCATAGTTTTGCTCCTTTCAGCGCAGCGTATTAGCCCTTTGCACGACCCAGATATTCGCCCGTACGGGTGTCGATCTGGATTTTGTCGCCCTCGTTGATGAACAGGGGAACCTTGATCTCCGCGCCGGTTTCGACGGTCGCGGGCTTGGTGACGTTGGTCGCGGTGTCGCCCTTGACGCCCGGGTCAGCCTTGGTGACGACGAGCTCGACGAAGTTCGGCGTCTCAATGCCGAAGACGTTGCCCTTGTAGCTCAGCAGCTTGCAGACGGTGTTCTCCTTGATGAAGCGGAAGGAGCTGTCGAGCGTGTCCTTACTGATGGGGATCATGTCGTAGGTTTCGAGATCCATGAAGTAGTACAGATCGCCGTCGTTGTAGCTGTACTCATAGTCCTTGCGCTCGATGAACGCTTCTTCAAACTT
>CAKUNY010000077.1 GCA_934668605.1 uncultured Oscillospiraceae bacterium
GACGAGAAGGGCCGCGTCAACCTCTCCCGCAAGGACGCGCTCAAGGAGCTCGCCGCGCAGGACAAGTAAGAATCAGTTCAAAGCCCGCAGACGGTAAGTCTGCGGGCTTTTCTGCGTCTATGGAACGATTCGGATATAAGAGCGCCCGAAAATCCGGCGCAGGAGCTGCTGTGCGGCAGGCGAGGACGCAGGAAGACGGCAGATGCATCCGCGAAAGCAGGCGCTTGGCACAATGGAAGAAAAACGCGCAGCGCGCGCATCCTGCAAGAGCTCGCGCCGCTGGGCAGCGGCAGTCAGAAGCCCGAACAGCAGCGCGAGACAGAGAATAATCAGAAGAACGTGTTTCATGTGCAAAACCTATCATATAAATATGTAGTATAGTAATAACTACAATATTATAATATACTAAAACCACTTCTGTCAAGGTAAACTAGCAGAAGAGGTGAGGCACATGAAAGACGAGATCCGGATCACCAAAAAGACGGCCAAGAAGGCAGACGACGGCTACAAAATTGTCTCCGTGCGCATGAAAGACGAGCTCCTTGAGCGGCTCGAGGCGCTCTCTGCCCAGACGAACCGCTCGCGCAACGAGCTCATCAATCTCCTTCTGAACGCGGCCATCGACATCGTGCACGTGGAAGAAGAATAACCTGCAGAAATGCCCCTTCCTTTGCGTAGGGGGCGATGCCCACATCGCCCCATTGGGAAGTTGCGAATTCGCATTGGATTTCCGTAAAACCGCTTCCATTTGCCGGGTCGATGTGGGCATCGACCCCTACGAACATTCCGGAAACGTTTATACGAAAACGACGAAAAATGGAAATCCGCCAGGGAAGACCCTGACGGATGCTTCTTATTGCAATTGCAGGAGCTTTTCTCCGGCCTTATACACGTCGCCTGCGCCGACGGTGAGGATGATATCGCCAGGCTTTGCGATGGAGGCGAGGTAGTCGGTCAGCTGCGGAAGACCGGGGCAGTAGACGCTGCCGGGAATCTGGTCAGAAAGATCCTTGGAGCTGACGCCGACGGTGTTCGATTCGCGCGCGGCGTAGATATCGGTCAGCACCGCGAGGTCGACCGTCGAGAGCTCGCGCACGAAGTCGGAAAACAGCGCCTTCGTTCTCGAGTACGTGTGCGGCTGGAACGCGCAGATCACGCGCTTGTAGCCCATCAGGCGCACGGCGCTCAGAAGCGCATGGAGCTCTGCCGGATGGTGGGAATAATCGTCATAGACGTCCGCGCCGCGGTAGCTTCCCTTGAATTCAAGTCTGCGGCCTGCGCCGTGGAAATCAGCCAGCGCCTTTTCGGCCGCTTCGGCCGGAATGCCGAACTTCCAGGCAACCGCGCACGCGGCCAGCGCGTTCATCGCATTGTGCCGGCCAAGCACGCCGAGCTCCAGATGGCAGTAGCGCTCGCCGCCGCAAATGACGTCGAAGCTTCTGTAGTCGCTGCTGAACTGCTCGCCGTACACATCGTTTTTGGGATCAAAGCCGAAGCTGGTGTAGGAAATGCCCTCGAGCGCGTCGCGGGTATTTTTGTCGTCGCCGTTGGCAACGATCAGACCGTCCTGCGGCACGAGGCTGACGAACCTCCGGAACGACTGCTCAATGTCCGCAAGATCCTTGAAAAAGTCCAGATGATCCGCGTCAATGTCCAGAACGACCGCCGTCGTCGGGAAGAAGTTCAAAAACGAGTTGCAGTATTCGCAGCTCTCCAGAATGATCGTGTCGCCCTGCCCCACGCGATGCCCCGCGCCGAGAAGCGGCAGGAAGCCTCCGATCATGACCGTCGGGTCGCGCCCGGCTTCCATGAAAATATGCGTGATCATCGAGGTCGTTGTGGTCTTTCCGTGTGTGCCGGAGACGCAGATGGCATGCCGGTAAGCCTTCATGATATAGCCCCAGGCCTGCGCGCGCTCGAAAATCGGAATGCCCGCCGCGCGCGCCGCCGCAATTTCGGGGTTATCGTTGTTGGCAGCCGCCGTGCGGATGATGCAGTCCGCACCCGCGATGTTCTCCGCCCGGTGGCCGATGGCAACGGCAATGCCCTTGCTGATGAGTTCATCCGTCGAAACCGACGCGTTCATATCGGAGCCCGAGATCTGCATGCCCATGCTGCGCAGCACGAGTCCCAGAGGCCGCATGGATACGCCTCCGATGCCGACCAGATGCGCGCGGCAGCCGGGCTTTAAATAATCCTGAATCTGAAAAGAAGCGTTCTCCATCTGGATACCTCCAAGAAAGCAAAGATTTTGCTTGCAAACTGCCGCCTGCGTCCGTATGATAGGAGAAGGCGCGATATTTACGGCAAATCGCTGAACCAAAATATTATAACCTGTTTTTGCCCATAACACAAGCGGAAAATACGAGATAAAGCGGGAGGCGGATAATTTGCGGCCGGATATCCTTTTGAAAACACTCGAAGACGCGGGCTTTGAGGCCTGCTTCGTGGGCGGCTGCGTGCGAGACACCCTGCTGGGAAGACCGGTTCACGACTGGGACATCACGACCTCCGCGCTGCCGGACGAGATCATGGCGCTCTTTCCGCGCTGCATCCCGACAGGGATCCGCCACGGAACGGTTACCGTGCTGCTTGGCGGCGAGAGCTTCGAGGTCACGACCTTCCGCCGCGACGGCGCGTATCACGACGGGCGGCACCCGGACGGTGTGGTTTTTGTGCCAGACTTAAAAGAAGACCTTGCCCGCCGCGACTTTACCATCAACGCGATGGCCATGCACCTGGACGGCAGCATCACCGACCGCTTTGGAGGAAAGGACGATTTAAAACGCGGCCTCATCCGCTGCGTGGGAGAGCCGGAGCGCCGGTTTCAGGAGGATGCGCTGCGGATGCTCAGAGCTCGGCGCTTTTCTGCGCAGCTGGGCTTTCAGGTGGAGGCGCAGACCGCGCGCGCCATCCGGGAAAACGCGGGGCTTTGCCGCGTGCTCTCCCGGGAACGGGTGAGCAGCGAGACGGAAAAAACGCTGCTATCTTCCCGCCCGGAAACGCTTTGCGTCATGCTCCGTGAGGGACTGCTTGCTGCCTGCGGGATAGAAGGAGACTACGATCTGCAAGCGCTCGGAGCTGTCCCGGCGGAATTGGACGCGCGCTGGGCGATGCTGAAGGTTCTGATTCCCAAGCTCGATCTGCGGCAGTTCCGCCTGCCGTCCAGACGCGTTCAGTTGGTCGAAGCTGCCGCGAATGTCTATCAGCCGCATTATACAAGACAAGCACTCAAAACGCTGATGGCCGGGGCAGGGGAGGATGCGGCGCGCATCTGCGCGAAGCTTACGGGGCAGGAGGCGCTTCTGGAAGAGATCCTGCAAAGCGGCGAGTGCGTCAGTCTGCGCGATTTGGCAGTAAACGGCCGGGATTTTCCGGCGCTGCACGGAAAAGCGGCGGGGGAAATGCTCCGGCGGCTTTTGAACTACGTGCTTTTGCGCCCCGAAAAAAACGACCGCCAGACACTGCTGCGTCTGGCGGAGGCGTGGATGATGAATTCAGATGTGGACGGTCACGAAGACGTAGGCGATGTACAGCGCCAGCAGGATCATACCCTGTAGTTTCGTAAAGCGCTTATGTAGCAGCGTCGGAATGACGGCAATGGCCGTGACGAGCGCGCACATGGGCATATCGAGGTACACCGTCTGCCGCACGGACTGCTCGGCGATTTTGAGCCCGCCGCCGGAAATGAGCGCGCACAGCGGCAGAATGATCGTGATATCAATGATGTTCGCGCCGAGAATATTGCCGACCGACATCGACGACTGCTTTTTGACGATCGCCGTGATGGCCGTCACGAGCTCGGGAAGCGAGGTTCCGATGGCAACCATCGTGACCGCGATGATCCGCTCGGACACACCGAGCAGCTGGGCAAGAATCGTTCCGTTGTCGACCAGCAGATTCGAGCCCACCACAAGACATGCCGCGCCAAGGACAAACAGCGCGAGGTTCTTGAACAGCGCCCTGCGGCTCTTATCCACCACGGCAGCTGTGTCTGTATGTTCCTCGACGGAAAGCTTTTTCGCGCTGCGGATGTTTTCAATGATGAACAGGACAAAAAGCGCCAGCACGATCAGGCTCTCCGGCAGGCTCAGAAGGCCGTCGCGGCAGAGAAGCCAGAGCACGAGCGTGCTCACGACCATCAGAACGCCCTTCACGGCGAATTGACTCAGCCGGATGGCAACGGGCATAAAGATGAGCGAAATGGCCATGATCATGCCGGTATTGGCCGTCACGGAGCCGATGGCGTTGCCGATTGCCATATCGGTGCTGCCCTCTGCCGCCGCCATCGTCGAGACGATGATCTCCGGCAGCGTCGTTGCCATAGACACGACGGTCGCGCCGATCAGAAACTGCGGCAGACCCGAAGCCTCCGCCATCCATGTGGCTGCGTCGACGAACCAGTCGCCGCCCTTGACGATCAGCACCAGCCCGAGCAGAAACAGAAAGATCGTGATGATGAGTGATGATGACATGAAAATTCCTCCCTGTGTTTCGCAGAAGGACGAAAAAAAGACCTTCTGCACCTGATGTGCAAAAAGTCTCGTTCCTGTTTCCAGGCGCAAGGCCACCGGAAAACCGGGCGATTGTTGGCCGTGCGATTGTAACTACTCCCTCTCAGCAAGGCTCAGTATAGAGGATTTCGCGCCCTTCGTCAAGCGGAAATATGCAGGATTTGGGCAAAACGGGCAAAGTGACCGGAAAATTTTGTGCGGATGGAAAGTCACTGTTGACATTTGCACCCCACTTCTGCTATAATACTTGCGCACGGAGGCTTAGCTCAGCTGGTTAGAGCGCCTGCTTCACACGCAGGAGGTCGATGGTTCGAGTCCATTAGTCTCCACCAATCCCTTGAAAACCTTATGTTTTCAAGGGATTTTTCTTTTTTTATCCCCAACGCAGACCGCTTACGTTCTCCATGAATTTTTGGAAAGGCAAGCGGTCTGATTTTTTATGAAAATTGTGTTCAGAAAAGAAAACGAAAATCTGTCCATGAAAAGCGCGTTTGAAGATTTCGTGGTCAGCCAGATGGCAAAGGGTGTATCGGACAAAACCGTAGAAACCTATCGTTCGCATTTTAAGTCGATCGGGAAGTATCTCGATACGGAAATGACGTTCGGCGCAGTAAAGCAAGCTGACCTTGACAGGATGATTGTTTCAATGCGCCAGAATGGGTTAGCGCAAAATTCTATCAGCAGTTATCTGCGCGTCTTCCGCACATTTCTGCATTGGTGCGCAAGAGAGGGCTATACAACGCTCGATGTTCCAAATTACAAACAGGTCGAGACGGTCAAAGAAACGTATACGGATGAAGAGCTGTTGCGTCTTCTGAAAAAGCCTGCGCCGGATTGCAATTTCTGTGAATACCGCAACTGGGTGATTATTAACTTCCTGCTGAACAGCGGATGTCGCGCTGCGACTGTCCGGAACATTTTGATCGGGGACGTGTTTTTGTCAGACAGCCAGATTATTTTCCGGCATACTAAGACACACAAGGTTCAGGTCGTTCCGCTTTGCAGTCAGATGGTCAGTATCCTGCGTGCCTACTTAAAAATTCGGGGTGGGAAACCAACGGATTTTCTATTCTGCGATGAATACGGAAAGATGCTGACGGAAAATGCTCTGCGCCTTGCCATCGCGCATTATAACAATCATCGCGGAGTAGAAAAGACCTCCATCCACCTGTTCCGGCACACCTTCGCGCGGAAATACTTGGTGGACTGCGGTGGTAATGCGTTCACGCTCCAGAAGCTGTTGGGACACGCAACGCTGAAAATGACAAAGCACTACTGCACGATTTACGATGCGGACATTGCCAAAAGCTATGACAGGTTCTCGCCCTTGGCGCAGATGAACGCAAACGCGGAACGGATACAAAAAGGCAGTTCCAGAAGATAAGCCATCATCTTTGCACATCTTTTATCATCTATCATCAACATTGAGCAAATGGGAAGATGTTTCTACATCTTCCCATCATCTTTATACATCTCTTGCAAATCGGCAATAAACGCGCGCATTTCATCCACCACTTTTTGCGGAAACAGCACCTTCATATCTGCGCCGAAGCTGGACAGCCACGCATAGAACGGCTTGCTGATTTGAACTGGCACAGACACGGTAAAATACTTCTCGCCATCCGGAATGAGCATCGTATCTTTACCGAAGCGCTCTAAAATCACGTCGGTCAGATGGTCGGCACAGCGCAGTTTTACGGTCATCTCCTCGCCCGTGAACATATGAAAAACCTCTGCCTGATAGTGGTTCAAATCTACGCGCTTGAACGCTTCCGCGCCCTCTCTTGGCTCTGGATACACGGTAATGTGTTCCATTCGGTCTACGCGAAAATGGCGGAATTTCTCGCCGTCGTAGGCATAGAGATAATAATTGCCGTCGCTCCACAGAAGACCAAAAGGACTGACAATATACGGTTCGTTATTATGGGAATACCACTTTTGCTTCTGCGCGTTGTAATGGAAATAGAAAAAGCGCACTTTCTTGTTCTGCTGGATAGCAATGTGAATGTTGTCTGCATCCTTTACCACGCTGTCATTCATACTGCGCACACGTCCGGCAACAAAGCTTCTGCGGTTCAAGGTCGCGCCCGTATGGCGGTCGGTCAGGCTTAACACCTTGGCTGTAATTCTGTCTGCCTGCTTCTGGGTAATGAACTTGGAGGACTGGATGCTATCGACGAGTAAGCGCAGTTCATACGGCTCAAAGCCTTCGCGCTTCATCCAGTAGCCACGCGTTTTGTGGTCATAGGAAATTTCTATCCCATCCATCGCGTTTAATACGTCCTTGTCGCGGTAAAAGGACTTGATTTCAATTTCGTAGCCGTGATTGCGGTAGTTGGTTAAAATGTCCGCCACGGCGACGGTACGCCCTTTGCTGGTGTTCTGAAAGAGATAGGTGTAGAGCGTTGCAATGCGGTCAAAGGACTGTCCGCGCATACTTAACCCTCTTTTCGGCTCTTAGGCGCGGGGTAAGCCTTTTTCTCGTCCGTAAGCCCCAAAAGATAATCTGTGCTGGTGTGATAGAAGCTTGCTAACTTGATTAAAACGTCTGTTGGAATATCGCGCTTGCCCATCTCATAGTGGGAATAACAGACCTGCGAGCATTGTAAATACTCGGCAAGGTCTTTTTGAAACAGGTCGCTGTCTTCGCGCAAATCCCGGATGCGTCTATACATTTTTCTGCGCTCCTTTATGGAAGTTTCACAGAAAAGTATAGATAAAACGGAATGTTATATTGAAATATAAAACAAATTGTTATATACTAGACTTGCCAAGAGAAAAGAAAAGTGGCATTGGAGGTATTTACAATGGGTAGAAGCGTTACTTTTGGTGATAAGGATGCACAGCTGATTAGAAGAATTGTTGCGTATCAAAAAGAAAAAGGGATTTCCTCGTTTGTTGAGGCAGTCCGCCAGTTATGCGAAAAAGCGTTAAAGTTCAATGAAATTACAAAATAGGGGAGGAATAGTGATGAGAAAGATTGTTGCATTGGTGCTATGTGCAGTTATGCTTTTGTCGCTTTGTGCCTGTGGAAAAAGCAAGAAAGTTCAAAATGTGGACGATCTGATTTTGGCAATCGGCGAAGTTTCGTTAGATAGTGCAGATAAAATCGAAACTGCCGAAACTGCATATGCAGAATTAAGCGAAAAAGATAAAGAAACGGTTGAAAATTATTCCATCCTACTTGATGCAAGAAAAACATATGACATCAAGAAAGAAGAAGCTCGCCAAGAAGCCGTTCAAAAAATACTCGAATCAATAAATGACACTATTCTTGATGCCGAAATGGAGAGGGCAGAAGAGATGTGTTATGATTTACTGAAAAACGAAGCGTTGTGTTTAACTGACGAGGAAAAGGAAGATGTTGACAAGAATCTTTATGTCATTTCACAAATGTGTTTTGCAGGTTCCTATATTGTAATGCCCGATTATATTTCTAATGTGCCTTATATCAAGGTATCTGGAGATGATTCTATCGAAGAACTTCTTGATGGGAAGTCAATGTATGTTTCATATGTATTTGAAACTGAGACCGAATTATTGACAGCGTATAAAAGGTATAAAGAGTATTTGGACTCAAAGTTTGAAAGGATAGATAGTTCATATGGGAAGACTGGGGAAGTTGAAGGTCATTTATATGTAGACAGTTCTAACAGGCAACTATACTTAGAGATGTTCAACTGCGACTCTTTCTATGTAGAACCATATTGCATGAGCATCGAGATGGCGAGTTCTTTTTTTGATGCATCAAAAATCAATGACAGTGATTCTAGCTTAACTATTCGTGATGTTGATAAAGTTTTGAAATAATTAAAGAAAATAAACAAATTCAAGTCATACATTTAACAGTCTTCATTTTCTTACTTCACTGTTAAATGTATGACTTGCTTTATCCATTCTCCAAAAGGTTAATATACTTATAAACGGTTGTCCGGCTGAGATTGCACACTCTTGCGAACTCGCTGATATTCAGTTGTCTTTCTTTATATGCCGGGTAATGGCGCAGAAAGGTTGTAGGGATTTGGTCGGTTGTCAGGTGCGGTCTTCCGATGCGCTTTCCTTTGGCTTTTGCGTTTGCCATTCCGGAGCGTACCCTTGCGCGTATCATCGCAAGCTCTAATTGGCTGAACACGCCTGCCATCTGCAAAAAGGCTTCTGTCATCGGGTCTGCGTGCCCATTCCGGCAATCCATTGTAATACTGCCGATAATGACAAGGCACAAGCGTTTTTTGCTGATTGCGTCTATAATCTCGCAAAGCTGTTTGGTCGAACGGGCAAGACGCGAAACCTCTAATGTGATAATCGTATCGCCTGCCTGCGCCTGTTCCAGAAGCAAAGACATCTGTTCCTTTACAACTGCGTCCCCATGCTCATACTCTAAATAGACCGTTTCCGCGCCTGCCTGTTTCAGTTCGCGCACCTGCCGTTCGATATCCTGTTTGCTCTCGTTGGTCGAGCATCTGGCATATCCTGCTTTCATCGCCGTTCCTCATATGCGTCCGGCTGTTCCAAAAGCACATCCATCATTAGCTTCGCGCCGAAGCGCACACCTTGAAAATACGCGTTCTG
>CAKUNY010000078.1 GCA_934668605.1 uncultured Oscillospiraceae bacterium
GGCCTGGGCTCCAACATCATGTTTGCCGATATGCACCTGCAGGCGGCGGAAGCGCTCTCCATGAACCCCATCACGATCTTCGCGGGGCAGAACGCGGGCGCTTCGCTCGGCAACCTCATCTGCCCGAACAACACCGTCGCCGCCTGCGCCACGGTCGACCAGATCGGCAACGAAAGCGACGTTATGAAAAAGACCCTCAAGGCGTTCGCGATCATCCTGTGCATGTATATGGTGCTCGCGATGCTCTACACCTGTGTTCTCTTCCCGAACTTCGGCATGTAAGCCGGAGCGGCGGATCAAGCTTTGAAATGATTTACGAAAGGATGCGTTATATATGAGTAAGAAACGAGTTCTTGGTGTCATCGGCCTCGGCCATGTGGGCGCGCACGTCGCCTATTCGTTGGCCGTTCAGGGCATTGCGGACGAGCTGGTGCTGGTCGACAAAAACGAGCAGAAGCTGGCAAGCGAGGTACAGGATCTTCGCGACGCGGCGGCGTATCTTCCGCACCGGGTGACGGTTCGCGCGGGTGATTTTGAAGACTTGGGCGAATGCGACGTGATCGTCAACAGCGTCGGCAAAATTGAGCTCCTGCGTGAGACGCACGACCGGCTGACCGAGATGGATTTCACCGTTCCCGCCGTGCGCAGCTATGCGGGCAGGATCAAGGCCTCGGGCTTTGACGGCGTGCTCATCAATATCACGAACCCCTGCGATATCGTCACGCGCGAGCTCGCCCTGGGGCTCGGCCTTCCGAGAGGCAGAGTCTTCGGCACCGGCACCGGCCTGGATACCTCGCGCTTACTCAGCGCCCTTGCAAGACAGACCGGCGTTGACCACAAGTCCATCACCTGCTACATGCTCGGCGAGCACGGCAACCAGCAGTTCGCGCCCTGGTCGTGCGTGAGCTTCCGCGGAATGCCGCTTGACGTGTGGGCAGAGAAGGACGCGCGCTTCCGCTTTGACCGGGCGGCACTTCAAAAAGAGTCCATCGGCGGCGGCTGGGTCACGTTCTCCGGCAAGTTCTGTACCGAATACGGCATCGCAACGACGGCCGCGCGCATGGCGCACATCGTGCTCCACGATGAGAAGGCCATCATGCCGGCAAGCGCAGAGCTCTGCGGCGAGTATGGCGAAACCGGACTCTTCGCGGGCGTTCCGTGCGTCATTGGAGCGAACGGCGTCGAAGAGGTCGTCGAGCTTCCGCTGACCGATGAGGAAAAGGCGACGTTCCATGCCTGCTGCGAGGGCATCCGCACGAACATGGCGCATTTAAAGGAGCTATAATCAAAAAACTGACGCTTTTTGACACGCTGGCTTTGATACATTTCAATGCAGTTTTACCAAGGAGGTTTTTGATATGAAAATCACGATCACACCCAACCCGAACCACGGCACGCTTCCCCCGTCCGACCAGCTTGGCTTTGGCACGGTTTTCACCGACCACATGTTCCTCATGGACTACACGGAAAAAGACGGCTGGCACGACGCGCGCATCGTCCCGTTTGGCCCCATCTCCATGTCCCCGGCGGCAAGCGTTCTGCATTACGGCACCGAGGTCTTTGAAGGCCTCAAGGCCTACCGCCGCCCGGATGGCGAGGTGCAGCTGTTCAGACCCTGGGAAAATGTCGCGCGTCTGAACCGCTCGTGCGACCGTCTGGGTCTTCCGCGCATCGATGAAGAAGACGGCCTGGAAGCGATCAAGGAGCTCGTGAAAATGGACGCCAGCTGGGTTCCGTCCGACCCCGGAACGTCCCTATATATCCGCCCGTTCCTATATTCGACCGACCCGACGCTTGCGCTTCACGGCGTGCATGAGGCGACGTTCGCCGTCATTCTCTCCCCGTCCGGCAGCTACTTCTCCGACGGCCTCAAGCCGGTGCCCATCATGGTCGAGACGGAGGATGTGCGCGCGGTGCGCGGCGGCACGGGCGAGGCGAAATGCGGCGGCAACTATGCGGCGGCCAACCGCGCGGGCGACAAGGCCATCGAAAAGGGCTATTCGCAGGTGCTGTGGCTCGATGGCGTGGAGCGCAAATACGTCGAAGAGGGCGGCGGCATGAACGTCATGTTCAAGATCAATGGCACCGTCGTCACGCCGATGCTCACGGGATCGATCCTTCGCGGCGTAACGAGAAAGTCCTGCATCGAGCTTCTCAAGAGCTGGGGCGTTCCGGTCGAGGAGCGGCTTCTCAGCGTCGACGAGCTCTTCGAGGCGGCCAAGAACGGCACGCTGGAAGAGGCGTGGTGCGTCGGCACGGCGGCGGTCATTTCGCCCATCGGCGAGCTTGCCTGGAACGATGACAAGTACGTTGTCAACAACAACCAGATCGGCACGCTTTCCCAGAAGCTCTATGACGAGCTGACCGGCATCCAGTGGGGCACGAAGCCCGATCCCTTCGGCTGGACTTGCAAGGTTTAACGCGCATCGAATCGCGTCTGATCAGCGCCTTTTGATAGAAAAAATCCACCATCCGCACCGGATGGTGGATTTTTTTGCCGCTCTGCCGGCGGTGGGCTACATGACGCGGAAGGATTGTGCGAGCAGGCGGAGGATGAAGGCGGAAAAATCGCTCTCATAAGAAAACGCGAAGCGCTCGCCGTCTTCGATTTCGTGACAGGAGATGAGCCGCCGGCTTTCGCTGACCCAGACTGCCATTTATTGCACCCCCTCGATGATCGCTTCCCAGACGGAGGCCGGCTGCCCGGCGGATAAGCTGAGCGAATAGCTGTAGGTGCCGTCCGACCAGATGGCGAGCGTGTAGCTGTCCGGCGCTCCTTTGAGCGTGACAGTGCAGCCGCTTACGGAGAGCGCTTCCTGCGCGGGATATTCGTTCCAGTCGCCGGAATTGTCCTCTTCGCCGAGAGACTGCCGGAAGCAGGCGGAGCTGCCGCCGTTGGCGTAATCAATCTGCGCCATTTCGCCCCAATAGGAGGTATAGAGGATGCTCTGCGGGAAGAAGGGGAGGGCAGAGGCCGATTTCACCGGGAAGCCGACGGCCTCAGATAGCTCGTCTCTCGACGGCAGTTCAATCATGCCGTTTGCGATCATCGTCTCGGACTCCTCCGGAACGGGACTGGAAATGAATTTTGGCAGTGCCACCGCGCCCACGAGCAGAACGGCAAGGCACGCGGCCAGCGCGGCAAAGCGGAGAAGCGGATTCGGTTTTTTGCGGGGTTCAGCAGCCTGCGCTTCGACGTTTTTCAAGATCCGCGCGCGCATTTCGGGCGTTACTTCGAGCTTTTCCATCACTTCATCGTATTTCGTCAAAGTCATACGCCTCCTTTAAAATTTCGCGCAGCAGCGCTCTTCCCCGGTGCAGGTCGGAGCGGACGGTTGCCTCGCTGCGCCGCAAAATTTCCGCGATCTGTCTGGTCGAGTAGCCCTCGTAATAAAACAGGTGGACAGGCGCGCGGTATTTTTCGGGAAGATCGCGCACGGCCTGCCAGACAAACGAAAGATCGTCCCGGTTCTCCGCGGCCAGCTCGTCGTTTAATTCATCCGCCGCGCGCACGGCGTTATAGGAAAGCCGGTTTTTGCTGAGATTGCCCGCCACGCGCAAAAGCCATGCCTTTTCGTGGCTCTCGCTTTCAAATGCGGGCGCGGTCCTGAGAAATTGTACAAGCGTATCCTGCAAGACCTCCTCGGCGTCTTCCATGTTGTGAAGATACGAGTAGGCATAGCGCAGGATCGCGTTTCCGTGCGTGTCCAGAATCCGCGCCGCGCGGGCGTTTACAGCTTCCTTCGCGCCTTCCTGCGCGGGATTTGCCGCGAGAATCTTTGCGGCGAACAGCTGCCGGACAGTTTTTAAAACCTGAGCGCCCGCTTCCAGAATCCGTCCGGCGAGCGGCGCGGGCGCAAGCATCAAAGCTGCTTCCATCATAGTCTCCCTCAGATGGCCGCACGAAGATCGTGCGGCCAGTGTGTGTTACTGAATGTTTGCTGCGAGCGCGGCCATGTCGCTCTGGCTGATTGCGGCCTCTACCGACAGGGCGTAGCTGTAATCGCCGGTTGTCCAGACAGCAAGCGATACAAGACCGCCCTCGCCCTTCATCGTGACGCTGACGCCGTCAACGTCGACGCTTTCGGTTTCGGCATATTCGTTGTAGTCGCCGGAAACATCGTCCGCGCCCGGCGCCTTGCGAACCCGCGCGACCTCGTCCTCTCCGGAGGCGTAGATGATCTCGAACATGACGTCTCCGTCGGCGTTCAGAACGCGGTAGGTTTTTTCAGCACAGCCGGAGATTTCCGCGGGCGCGGTCAGATCAAAGCCAGCGGCCTGCGCGGCATCCGGCTGCGAATCGTAATCCGTCCACGGGTTCGGGATCTGAACGTTCTCGGTGTCGGTTTTTTCCGTCGTTTCGGTCTGTGCGGTCTGCTCGGGCTCGGCGGCGGGCTTTGCGCTCTGCGCGCAGGCGGCAAGGCTCAGCAGCATGGCTGCGGTAAGGGTGAAGATCAAAAGCTTTTTCATGGTGATTGTTCCTTTCCACTGTTAAGTATTTCGCGGCGCTTGGCCGCTTCTATCCTGTATACAGTTGGGCAGGGGGAATTGTTGCAGAGCGGCAGAAAATTTTTCGAAAAATTTTTCGGCGAAGGTCGCATACCGCAAGGCTGCCGTTTGCGATTCCGCCGCCAGCGCTTTCCGCGATCAATGGTTCAACCACCTGCGCGCGGTCTGCTTTCAAAAAACTCCCCCGGTTTCCCGGGGGAAGCAAAAACGTCAGTGCCTGGCTCGCAAAAAAGCCAGATTCAGATCCACGTCTGTCTTGATGCCGTCGACCCGGCCGTCGTTGCAGTACTGCCAGATCTGGAAATGGAACGAAAAGCTCGGCGTGTCGTTGTACTCGGCGAGCCAGAACACGTAGTCCTGCAAGCTTTCGAGGTCAAATTCCTCATAGCCGAAGCGCTGGTTGAAATACACGCCCGCGCGGTAGCCGGCCTTTGTGATCGTGTCGCAGAAAGCGATGGCGTTCTTTGTGAGCTGGACGGAGTCCATGCCGTCGGTGCGCGCCTCGGCCTCGATGTCCTCCCAGTCGAAAATGACGGGGTAGGAGAGGGGATAATCTTTGATCTGCTCGAGCACGTAGTTTGCCTCGTCGATGGCCTCCTGCTCGTCGAGCGCCTGCGAGAAGAAGTAGACGCCGACGTCCAGACCCGCCGCGCGCGCGCCCTCAATATTCTGGACAAAATACTCGTCCGGCTGAATCTCGCCCTCGGTGTAGCCGCGATAGCCCACGCGGATCATGGCAAATTCCACGCCGTTTGCAGCAACGAGCTCCCAGTCGATCTCCTGCTGATGAGACGACACGTCCACGCCGACGGAGGCGAGGGTGTCTTCGCTCTTGTAGCGTTTGAAGCCGCCCTCTTCATAAAAGCCCGCCGGGTCGTAGCTGTTTTCCGGGACGGTTGGCTCAAGGTCGACGGGCTCGACGGTTGGTTCCTCCGGAACCGGGTCATTTCCCACGGTGCGGCCGGAGTATGTGCCGACGCGGAGAATCAGCGACAGCGCGCACCAGAGCATGGCGGCGGCCAGAACGATGCACAATACAATTAAAATCAGGCGCGCGCGCCCGACGGAACTGCGGCGATGTTTCATGAAGCACTCCTTAAAAAGAATTGTTACTATTGTAACACATTTGAAGCCATTCGCCAAGGTGTGAGTTTTTTCGCGGGAGAAATTCCCCGTTGTGCAAAATTGCACGATATAGTATAATAAAATAGCGTAGTTGGTTTATCGTTAGAACGATAGCATATAAAAATAATAGTTTAATTGTTTTATAATCGGAACGCATTGCAAAAACTGGCGGTTTGCTCTGAAATACCGCTGGGAAAGGAGTTTTATGGACGAACAGGAATTTGAACGCGACGAGCAATTATTAGAAGCCCGGCGGCTCAAACGGCTCGAGGAGCGCCGCCGCCGCAGAGTGCAGCAGCGCATCGTGCTGGGGCTTTTGCTGGTGATCCTGATTTTATCGATGGTTCTGATCGTTCGCGGATGCAGCGCCCGCAAGAAGCAGGAGCAGGCGCAGAAGACAACGGAAGATACGGCGCAGGCGGATGTCTCGCAGGCGGCAGTTCCGACCGAGCCGGATACGACTGTGACGATCGCGGCCGTCGGCGATATCATGATGTACGACGAACAGCTGCAGGCCGCGCTGCAAAGTGACGGGACGTATGATTTCAATTCGAGCTTTGCCGCCGTCTCGGGAAGCACGGTGTCGGCTGACCTCACGGTCGGGAATCTTGAGCTCAACTTCTGCGGCGAGCCGTATACCGGAAAGCCCGATTTCCGCGCGCCGGAGTCGCTGGCCAGGACGCTCGGCTCGATTGGCTTCGACATTTTGCAGACGGCAAACACGTATTCGATTCAAAATGGACTCTCCGGCCTTCGCAGCACCATTCAGTATCTCGACGCGGCGGGGATTTCCCACGTGGGAACGTATGCGGCGCTGGATGATAAGACGAGTCTCGGCGGGGTGCTTCTCAAAAACGTCAACGGCGTGAAGATCGCGTTCATCGCCTACACGAAGGGGCTCAACTACCTGACGCTTCCCGAGGGCGAGGAGTACGCGGTGGACGTGCTCTACACGGACTATGCGTCCGATTTCAATAAGATCAACGAATCGGCGATTCTGGACTCTGTGAACGCGGCGAAGGCCTTGCAGCCGGATGTGATCGTCGCGATGCTCCACTGGGGAAGCGAATCGGATTCCGCCGTGACGGACTCGCAGAAGAAAATCAAGAATCTGCTGTTTGAAAACGGCGTGGACGCGATCATCGGCTCGCACTCGCACATTGTAGGGCCTATGGAGGAAGAGCAGGTCACGACGGTGGACGGCGTCCAAAAAACGTGCTTTGTTGCCTACAGCCTCGGAAACTTCTTCTCCGCGATGGACGACAGCTACGCGAAAAACTGCCGCGAGTCTGTGGTTCTGAACCTCTCGTTCACGAAAAACGGCCAGACCGGCGCGACGCAGCTCTCCGGCGTCAATTATACGCCAATCTATCTCATGGACCACGGCGAGGGAAAAGACCCGCGCTATGAAATTCTGCCCATTCGAAGCGCGATCAACTCAGGGCTCTTCCCGGACATGGAGCAGACGCTCACGGACGCAATCGCGCAGCTGCGCGCGGCGACGGCTTCGGACTATGACTCGGGAAAATAAGAGGAGGACGGCAATGGTGCAGTCGAACTATGAGAAAACCCTCTCGCGCATGCCGGGCGAGTTTTTAAAATACGACCAGCAGCGCATGATCCGCATGTTTTGCCATGACTATGACGCAGAGTTTCTCTACCTGCGGCTCTTAGACCGGCGATACCGCATCTCGCGCAAGCTTGGAACCATCGAATGGGAAGCGGAAGACGGCTGGAAAAGCGCGGGCTTTCTGGACGCGATGACGATCTACGACCTTCTTTGCTGCGCAAAAGACGGCGCGGCGCTTTCCGGAAGGTACTGCCAGGCTGAGCACCTGCCCGGAACCATGCACGGGGCGAACCCCGCGAAAGGCGCGTTCGATGATTTCGCGGCGCGCTGCGACGAAGACCCCGAGAAGCTGAGAAAAGCCTGTCTGGCGCTGGGCGGAATAGAGCTTCCGATGGGAGAGCTCTCGTTTCAGGTGCCGCTGTTCGAGTTCCTGCCGGTCATGGTACAGTTCTGGTCGGCAGACGACGAATTTCCGGCGGTGTTCAAGCTGATGTGGGACGAAAATGTGCTGCAATTTCTGCGCTTTGAAACCGTCTGCTACGCGGCAAGATTTCTCGTAAACCGCTTGCAGGCGCACATGGGGCTGGTGGTCGAGGACACAGAAGGACATATGTAAAAAAACCGGGAGAAGCATTTTGCTTCTCCCGGTTACTTTCTTGGATAGGCTTAGACGTTAAACAGGAAGTTGACGACGTCGCCGTCTTTCATGACGTACTCCTTGCCCTCGCTGCGAAGAAGACCCTTTGCCTTGGCCGCCGCCAGCGTGCCGCAGGCCTTGAGATCGTCGAAGGCGATGACCTCGGCGCGAATGAAGCCGCGCTCAAAGTCGGAGTGGATCTTGCCCGCCGCCTGCGGAGCCTTGGTGCCGTTTTTGATCGTCCATGCGCGGCACTCATCCGAGCCCGCCGTGAGGAAGGAGATGAGCCCAAGCAGGCTGTAGCTGCATTGGATCAGCCGGTCGAGGCCGGATTCCTGGAGTCCCAGCTCTTCCATGAACATGGCCTTTTCCTCCGGGTCGTCGAGCTCGGCAATGTCAGCTTCGAGTTTTGCGCAGATGGGAAGCACCTGGCTGCCCTCGGATTCCGCGAGCTTCCGGACGGCCATAAAGTGGCGGCTGGATTCGGGATTGTTCACCTCGTTTTCGCCGAGGTTTGCGGCGTAGATCGTTTTGCGGAGGGTGAGCAGATCGCTCGTCGCGATCATCGCGGCATCGTCCTGCGAGCATTCAAACGTGCGCGCGAGGTTTCCTTCGTTCATGTAGTCGCGCAGTGCGGTAAAGACGTCGACCTCGTGGTTAAAGCGCTTGTCGCCGCCCTTGGCATTTTTCTGGGCTTTATCAATGCGGCGGTCGATCATCTCAAGGTCTGCCATGATGAGCTCGGTGTTGATGATCTCAATGTCGCGCAGCGGGTCGGTCGAGCCCTCGACGTGGGTGACGTTGGGGTCTTCAAAGCAGCGCACAACGTGGACGATCGCGTCACAGCCGCGGATGTTGGACAGGAACTTGTTTCCAAGACCCTCGCCCTTCGACGCGCCCTTGACCAGGCCCGCGATGTCGACAAATTCAATCACAGCGGGCGTAAATTTCTTGGGGTTGTGCTGGTCGCGCAGCCACTCGAGCCGCTTGTCCGGCACGGAAACGACGCCGACGTTCGGGTCGATGGTGCAGAACGCGTAGTTATCCGCCGCGACGCCTGCGTTCGTGATGGCATTGAAAAGCGTGGATTTGCCGACATTCGGCAAGCCGACGATACCTAATTTCATATATCTCTACATCTCCTTAAAAAGTCTTGATTTATCAAGGATTTCCGCGATCCGGCGTTT
>CAKUNY010000079.1 GCA_934668605.1 uncultured Oscillospiraceae bacterium
ACGATCCGCGTGCCGGTGCATATGGTGGAGGTCATCAACAAGGCGACGCGCTGCAACCGCAAGCTCGTGCAGGAGCTTGGCCGGGAGCCGACGCTGGAGGAAATCGCGGCGGAGCTGAATCTGCCGATCGAAAAGATCATTGAGGCAAACCGCACGGCGGCGGACACGCTGTCTCTGGACATGCCCGTCGGCGACGAGGAGGATACGACCATCGGCTCGTTCGTCGAAGACGACAACACGCCGGGGCCTGCGGACGCGACATCCAATGCGCTTCTTGCTGAGGCGCTGGCGGAGATCCTCGGGACGCTTACCGAGCGTGAGGCGGACGTTCTCAAGATGCGCTTCGGCATGTACGACGGCCGGACGCACACCCTCGAGGAGGTCGGTCAGATCTTCGGCGTGACGCGCGAGCGCATCCGTCAGATCGAGAACAAGGCCATCCGCAAGCTGCGCCATCCGTCGCGCGCAAAGAAGATCAAGGATTTCTATTGTTAAAGGATAAGCCCGGGGACAATGCGTCTCCGGGTTTTGCCGCGTTTCGCCGTTTTTTTCGCGAAGGCTTGATATTCTTACCAGACGATGGTAGAATAGAGCATCTTTTATTTAATGTAGCGCGCCAGATTGGCGCTGGTTTGGGAGGATTCTCTTTTGTCCGATAGACTGCGGGCGCTTGCCGCCTCGATTCAAAGGCCGTTTCGCAGGATGCGGCCGCCGCAGATCGTCGTGCTGGTGTTTCTGGCGCTGGTACTGACAGGCGGCGCAATTCTATGTCTGCCGGTCTGCGCAAAGTCCGGAGAGCCCACGAGCTTTCTGACGGCGCTTTTTACCGCGACATCCGCCACATGCGTGACGGGACTCATCCCGGTGGACACGGGCACATATTGGAGCACATTCGGTCAGGTCGTCATTATCGTTCTCATTCAGCTGGGTGGCCTCGGCTTTATGACTGTCTCGACGATTTTCTTTCTCGCGCTCCGGCGGCGCATTGGCCTTAGGCAGCGGATGGTTCTGGCGCAGGGACTCGGCGTGAGCTCGATGAGCGGCGTGGTTCGCTATGTGCGAAACGTGATTCTCGGTACGTTCTGCGTCGAGGGCGCGGGCGCGCTGATTCTCTTTTTCCGGTTCCTGCCGGAGTTTGGCGCGGGGACGGCGCTATGGTACGGCGTATTTCATTCGATCTCCGCGTTCTGCAACGCCGGCTTTGACATTCTGGCGGATGTTTCCTACGGCGGAAGCGTCGCGCGGTATGTGACAGATCCGGTTGTGAATCTCACGTTGATGGCCTTGATCGTCATCGGCAGCCTCGGCTTTTCCGTCTGGGGCGAGATTCGCCATACAAAAAGGTTTTCGCGGCTTTCCGTCTACGCAAGGCTCGTGATTCTCATTACGTTGGGTCTCATTTTTGGCGGCGGCGCGCTGTTCGCGCTTCTCGAGTGGAACAATCCCGGAACGATCGGAGATTTTACGCCGGGCGGGAAAATTCTGGCATCACTTTTCCAATCGGTGACGCTCCGCACGGCTGGCTTTGCCAGCTTCAATCAGGACGCGCTGACGGAGGCGTCGAAGGTGCTCTCCGATCTTCTCATGTTCGTGGGCGGCTCGTCCGGATCGACGGCGGGCGGCGTGAAGACGGTGACGATGGGGCTTGTGGTTCTGTCCGCGATCAGCACCATGCGCGGCAGAAGACAGGTGACAGTGTTCGGCCGGTCGATCGCGCAGGAAGACATTTCAAGCGCCGTGTCCATCGCGCTTCTGGTGATGGGGCTGTCGCTTCTCGGCGCGGCGGTCATTACCGTGTGCGACGGGTGCAGCTTTATGAACGCCATTTACGAGACGATTTCCGCGCTTTGCACGGTGGGACTCACGACCGGCATCACGCCGACGCTTTGCACAGCTTCCAAGCTCATTTTGATCGTCTTCATGTTCTTCGGCCGCGTCGGCATTATGACCATCGGCGTCGGCTTTATGATGGGCGACCGCGCGAAAGAGCGCGTGCAGTACGCCCAGACCAAGGTCATGATCGGGTAATCGTCAGTCGAAACCCCTTCCAGACCAGTAATTTCGGATAGGAGATAGCGTATGAAAAAATCGTATGTTGTGATCGGTATGGGTCGGTTCGGCTCGAGCGTTGCCGAGCGGCTGTATGAGCTCGGCAACGAAGTGCTCGCCATCGACACAGACCCCGATAAGGTGCAGCGCATGGAATCCAAGGTGACCTGCGCCGTGGTCGCGGACGCGCGGGACGAAGAGGTTCTGCGCTCGCTCGGCGCGAGAAGCTGCGACTGCGCGGTGGTCGCCATCGGCTCTGATTTGGCCACCTGCATCATCGCGACCTTGAATCTGAAAGATCTTGGTGTGCCGCAGGTTATCTGCAAGGCAACCGACGAGCTGCGCAAAAAGGCGCTCGAAAAGGTGGGAGCCGACCGCGTCGTGATTCCGGAGCGCGAGACTGGTATCAAGCTGGCGCAGGCCATCACGTCGTCGAGCATTCTCGATTTCATCGAGCTCTCGAAGGACTGCGGCATTGCCGAGATTCCCACGCCGGAAAGCTGGTGCGGAAAGACGCTGCGCGAGCTCAACATCCGCGCAAAGCTGGGCGTCAATATCATCGCTATCCGCCACGACGGAAAAATCGACGTCGCCCCGGGCGCGGACTTTGCGCTGAAGGAAAACACCGTGCTCGTTGTGCTCGGCACAAACGACAAGCTGGTAAAGCTCAAGCCATGAGACAGGAGCATATCACAAGCCGGCAGAACCCGCTTCTGGTGCACATCCGAAAGCTATCTTCGTCCAGAAGCTGCCGAAAGGCCTCGGGAGAATTTGTCGCCGAGGGGACGAAGCTGTTGGACGAGGCGGCAAAATGGTGGCCGGATCTGCGGGTCGTCGTGTGCCGCGAGAATATTACATTATGTAACCTTCCAGATACGGTGCGGGTCGTAACGGTGCCGGAGGACGTTCTCAGGAGCGTTTCGACCGTCGATACGCCGCAGGGCGCGATTTTTGTGTGCGGCCTGCCGCAGAAGACGCAGGCTGAGCTTACCCCCGGGACGCTGCTGTTAGATGGCATTCAGGATCCCGGAAACCTTGGGACGATCCTCAGAACCGCCGATGCGCTGGGCGTGCCGGTGGCGCTTCTGGATGGCTGCGCCGACCCCTACAGCTATAAAACTGTGCGCGCGTCGATGGGCGCGGTGTTTCGCATGAAAGTGCCGCAGATCACGGAAGAAGAGGCGCTGGCGCAGTGCAGGGAGAAAAAACTTATGTTAACCGTTACGGCGCTCAGCGACAAAGCGGTCGATATCCGGAGCGCAGATTTCACAAACGCCGTCGCCGTCATCGGAAGCGAGGGGCAGGGCGTTCGCAAATCGCTGCTTCTTGCGGCGGATAAAAGTGTGATCATTCCCATGCAGCCGCACTGCGAATCATTAAACGCGGCCATTGCGGCGGCAATCGTCATGTGGCAAATGAAAAACAGCCAATAAGGCAGCGCACTTTTGCAGTGCTGCCACAAAAAACGGAGGATGGACGGATGCTCAAGTACTGGATCTGGCTCAGCACACGAGAGGGCGTTTCCAACGTGCAGGCGCTCTCGCTTCTTTCGCGCTTCGGCTCTGCCGTAGACATCTATCAGGCGGACGAGGATGCGCTGCGGGAGGCGGACGGAAGACCTGTTCCGGCGAGTCTGCTTGATAAGTCGCTCACCGGCTCTGAGATTATTTTGCAGCAGTGCTATCAGAAAAATATCCACGTCATGACCATTCAGGACGCGCAGTATCCGGCGCGTCTGCGCGCGATTTCCGACCCTCCCATCGTTTTATACTATAAGGGCGTGTTCCCGGCCATCGATACTTCGCCCGTCCTTGCAATGGTCGGCACGAGAAAGGCCTCTGCTTACGGGCTCATGCAGGCAAAGCGCCTGGGCTATCAGGTCGCGAAAAGCGGCGGTATCGTCGTCTCCGGCGGCGCGGAGGGCATTGACACGATGTGCCTGACCGGAGCATTGACCGCAGATCGGCCCGTGATCGCGGTGCTCGGCGGCGGAGTGGACGTTGTGTATCCGGCGAGCAACCGGACGCTCTTTGAGGATATCGCGGCGCACGGCTGCCTCATCAGCGAATATCCGCCGCAGACGGCTGCGCTCGGCTCTCATTTCCCGGTCAGAAACCGGATCATCAGCGCGCTTTCTCTGGGTGTTGTCGTTGTCGAAGCGCCAAAGCGCTCGGGCGCGCTCATCACGGCGAACCTGGCTTTGGAGCAGGGAAGAGACGTGTTTACGATTCCCGGCAACGTCGGCACAGCGACCTGCGAGGGAAATATCCAGCTTCTGCGCGAGGGCGCGATCGTGGTGGAAGACGGCTGGGATATTATGAAGGAGTATGTCCATCTCTATCCGGAGCTCGTGTCCCATCAGCCGAAGGCCATCCCCATGCAGCTGACCCCGGAGCAGCGGAAAAAGGCCGTAAAGCCGTCCGGAGCGACTTCGCCGCGGGCAAAAAAGACGGAGAAAAAAGCAAGTTCGTCCGCGCCTTCCGACACAAAAGTCATTGACAAGTCGGAAAACAGGGCTTATATTGACGTACAGGAAATTTTGGGCGCTTTGTCTCCCGACGAAAAGGCTGCCATCAGCCAGCTGACGAACGGAGAAAAGCACATTGATCAGATCATTGCCGCAAGCCAGATTCCCGCCGCGCGCATTACCTCCGCGCTGACGCTGCTGCAAATCAAGGGCTATGTCCGCTCGCTTCCGGGCAAGCGCTTTTCGCTCGCGGAAAAACAATAACATTTGGAGGCACGCATGCCGAACGCAAAAACCAACCTCGTGATCGTCGAGTCGCCGTCAAAAGCGAAGACGATCGGAAAATACTTAGGGCCTGACTATCAGGTCAAGGCCAGCATGGGACATCTGCGCGATCTGCGCAAGAGCACCATGAGCGTGGACATTGAACACGATTTTGAACCCGAATACTACCCCATCAAGGGAAAAGAGGATATCATCAAGGACTTGCAGTCTGCCGCGGCCAAGAGCGCGAACGTCTTTCTCGCAACCGACCCTGACCGCGAGGGAGAGGCCATTTCGTGGCACTTAAAATATCTGCTGGACATCCCGGACGATAAGACCTACCGCGTGACGTTCAACGAGATCACAAAGGACGTTGTGCGCAAGGCCATCGCCGCGCCGCGCGCCATTGATCAGAACCTCGTTGACGCGCAGCAGGCAAGACGCGTATTAGACCGCATCGTCGGCTATCAGCTCAGCCCCTTGCTTTGGAAAAAGGTGCGCCGGGGCTTGTCGGCCGGACGCGTGCAGTCGGTTGCGACGCGCCTTGTTGTCGACCGCGAAAACGAGATCCGCGCCTTTACGCCGCAGGAATACTGGACGATCGACGCTTCTTTGGATCGCGTAGGAAAGCCCGGCGGATTTACCGCGCGGTATTACGGCGATCCCAAAAAGAATGACCTCGGAAACCGGGAAGATGCAGACAAGGTGCTCTCGCAGATCGCGGGAAAGCCCTTTACGGTGCAGAGCGTCAAAAAAACGCAGCGCCGGAAAAATCCCGCGCCGCCCTTCATTACCTCGAGTCTTCAGCAGGAGGCCTCGCGCAAGCTGAACCTGACGCCGAAGCGCACGATGATGCTTGCCCAGCAGCTCTATGAAGGCGTGGAGCTGCGCGAAGAGGGCTCCGTCGGCCTCATTACCTATATGAGAACAGACTCGCTTCGTATCTCGGAAGAGGCGCTTGCCGCCGCCGGAGAGGTCATCCGCAGCCGCTATGGTGAAAAATACTATCCGGGTCAGCCCCGGCGCTATAAGCCCAAGGCCAACGCGCAGGACGGCCACGAGGCCATTCGCCCGAGCAACGTCGCGCTCTATCCGGAGCTGGTCGAGCATGATCTGACGAAGGATCAGTTCCGTCTTTATAAGCTTATCTGGAACCGGTTTATTGCCTCGCAGATGGAAAATGCCGTGTACGATGTGACGGCGATCGAAGCCGCGTGCGAAAACCAGGTTTTCAGAGCCACGCACCAGTCTGTCGCGTTCCCCGGCTTTACGGCAATTTATGAAGAGGGAAAAGACGATGAGCAGGAAGCCGTCGGCTCACCGCTTCCCGATCTTGCCGAGGGCGAAGCGCTCAAGCTTTTGTCCACCGACCCGCAGCAGCACTTTACGCAGCCGCCCGCGCGCTATACCGAGGCGACGCTCGTGCGCGCGATGGAGGAAAAGGGCGTCGGCCGTCCGTCGACGTATGCAACCATCGTTTCGACCATTCAGGATCGCGAGTATGTCCAGAAGATCGACAAGCGGCTTTCGCCGACACCCCTCGGCGAGGTTGTGAACGGTCTTATGATGGAGCACTTCCAGAACGTGATCAACGTTGAGTTTACCGCCGGGATGGAGGCCGAGCTCGACGAGGTCGAAGAGGGCAAGATCTACTGGAAGCGCGTTTTGGAGGAGTTCTACAAGGGCTTCCATCAGGAGATGGAGGAAGCGGAAGAGGCGCTCAAGGATGTGCGGCTCAAGGTACCGGACGAGGTGACGGAGGAAAAGTGCGACCTTTGCGGGCGCAACCTCGTCGTAAAATCCGGCCGCTTCGGAAAATTCCTCGCCTGCCCGGGATACCCCGAGTGCAAATTTACAAAACCGATCGTCGAGCGCATGCCGGGCAGATGCCCGCGCTGCGGCAGCACGATTTTGAAGCGCAAAAGCAAGCGCGGATACGCATATTATGCCTGCGAGCGCGGCGCGGAGTGCGGCTTTATGACCTGGGACGTGCCGACCGAGCACGACTGCCCGGAATGCGGCCAGACGATGTTCAAACGCTCCGGCAGAGGCGCCATGAAGCCCTTCTGCATCAACCCCGCCTGCCCCAATTTCCTTCCCGAGGACAAGCGCGGCTATCGCAAAAAGCCCGCTGCGGCGGAAACTGCCGAGCCGGGCGCGGAGGACGCGAAGCTTCCGTCCGAGCCCATTGCAGCGGAACCGGAGGAAACGCCCGCAAAGAAAGCGACGAAGAAGGCCTCTGAAAAGAAGCCGGCAGCGAAAAAGACAACGGCGAAAACCGCCGCTGCGAAGAAGACTGCCGCAAAGACAACAAAGAAAGCAGCGGACAAGGACGCAGACGAGAAGCCCAAAAAGGCCTCGACGCGCCGGACGAAAAAGGAAGAGACAACATGACGGTAACAGTGATTGGCGCGGGACTGGCAGGCTGCGAGGCCGCGTGGCAGCTGGCAGAGCGCGGATTTGACGTGCGGCTGGTTGAAATGAAGCCCTCCAAAATGACCCCCGCGCACCACAGCGCGGACTTTGCCGAGCTCGTCTGCTCGAACTCTCTGCGGGGCGACCGGCTGGAAAACGCGGTTGGTCTTTTAAAGGAAGAGCTGCGCCGGTTAAAGAGCCTGATCCTCACCTGCGCGGAAGAAAACCGCGTGGAAGCCGGCGGCGCGCTCGCTGTCGACCGGTACGGCTTTTCCGGGATGGTGACGCAGAAGATCCGCAGCCACCCGAACATTACGGTCGCCGAGGAAGAGGTCACGGAAATCCCGGACGCGCCTGTGATCATCGCGACGGGACCTTTGACCAGCGACGCGATGAGCGCGGCGATTTCCGACTACTTTGGCGGCCAGAAGTACATGAGCTTCTTTGACGCTGCCGCGCCGCTCATTACGTTCGATTCTATCGACATGGAAAAGGCGTGGTTCGCCTCGCGGTACGATCGCGGTGACGCGGATTATGTCAACTGCTCGATGGAAAAGGACGAGTACATCGCCTTTGTTGAGGCGCTCAAGACCGCGGAGGAGGCGCCGGTTCACGGCTTTGAGGACAAGCACGTCTTTGAAGGCTGCATGCCCGTCGAGGTCATGGCCAGACGCGGCGAAGACACGCTTCGCTACGGCCCCATGAAGCCCGTAGGCTTAAAAGACCCGAGGACGGGAAAAGAGCCGTACGCCGTTGTGCAGCTCAGAAAGGATAATGCGCTGGGCTCGGTCTATAATCTCGTCGGCTTCCAGACGCACCTGAAATTCCCGGAGCAAAAGCGCGTGTTTTCGATGATCCCGGCATTGCATGACGCGGAATTTGTGCGCTACGGCGTGATGCACCGCAACACGTTTTTAGACAGCCCCCGCCTTTTGGACCGGTACTACGCCGACCGGAGAAACCCTCTTGTCGCGTTCGCAGGTCAAATGACGGGCGTAGAGGGCTACGTTGAGTCGACGGCTTCCGGCTATCTGGCCGCTGTTTCGATGGCGGCGAAGCTCAAGGGCGCGCCCCTTCCGGATTTTCCGAAGCAGACGGCCATCGGCGCACTGGCGCAGTACATCAGCGACACGAGTATCGGCAGCTTCCAGCCGATGAACATCAATTTTGGCATTATGACCCCGCTTGGCTACAAGGTCAAGGGGAAAGCAAATAAGAATCTGGCGATTGCCGAGCGCTCGCTTGCGATCATTGATCAGATGGTGCGCGAGCATACCATATAACCGAAGGAGGAGACCGGATGCGGATTATTGTAGACGTCATGGGCGGAGACAACGCCCCCGATGCCATCGCGCTGGGCGCGATTGAGGCGGCGAAGGAAGAGAAGCTGGACGTTGTGCTGGTAGGTCGGGGCGAGGCGATTTTGCAGTGCCTCAAAAACCACGGCATGGAAACGCTTCCGGCCGGTGTGGAGATCGCGAACGCCGACGATGTCGTGGATATGCACGACGACCCGGCCTCCGTCATGAAGACCCGGAAAAATTCCTCGATGCTGGTTGGCCTTCAGATGCTCAGAGACGGCGTGGGAGACGCGTTTGTCTCGGCGGGCTCCACAGGCGCGCTGCTGACGGCGGCAACGCTCATCGTCAAGCGCATCAAGGGCGTGAGAAGAGCTGCGATGGGGCCTGTGATCCCGACAAAAACAGGTGGTACGGTGCTCATTG
>CAKUNY010000080.1 GCA_934668605.1 uncultured Oscillospiraceae bacterium
GCTTGAGCTTGCCGCCCTTGGCTTCGTCGATGTGGTTTGCGCGCACCTTGGTCTTGGAGCGGACGACGACCGCGTCAAATTCCTTCAGCGCAGCGCCCAGCTGATCCGGCTCATAGAACTGCTCAACGACTTCGTGACCTGCCTCGCGCAGCTGCGCCATAGCGGTCTTGTCCATTCCATCGGTAACGAGAATTCGCATGATATGATCTCCTTATTTTTATTGTAGTATGGGATTTTTGGTTCAAAACAAGGCGCGACAATTTTGCCGCGCCTTGTGTGGTTTTTATTTACCGTAATTCGCTTCGAAGTTCTTGAGGAAGTCAACGAGCGCCTCGACGCCTTCCTTTGGCATCGCGTTGTAGATGGACGCGCGCAGACCGCCGACGGACTTGTGACCCTTGAGGTTATCATAACCCGCAGCCTTCGTGGCCTTGACGACCTCAGCGTCGAGCTCCTTGGACTCGGTCACGAACGGGATGTTCATGAGGGAGCGGAACTCGGGCTCGACGGTGCCTCTGAACATCTTGGAGGAATCCAGGAAGTCATAGAAGACCTTGGCCTTATCGAGGTTGCGCTTGTGCATCTCCTCGAGACCGCCGATTGACTTGAGGTACTTGAAGACCTTGCCGCAGCAGTAGATCGCCCAGCAGTTCGGGGTGTTGTACATGGAGCCTGCGCCCGCATGCGTGCTGTACTGGAGGTAGATGGGAAGATCGGTCAGATCGTCACGGATGAGGTCTTCACGGATGATGGCAACGATCATGCCCGCGGGGCCGACGTTCTTCTGCACGCCCGCGTAGATCATGCCGTAGTCAGACACGTTGCAGGGCTGGGAAAGGAACATGGACGACTGGTCGGAAACCAGCGTATGACCCTTGGTGTTGGGGAGCTTCTGCCACGTTACGCCGTGGATGGTCTCGTTCTCGCAGATGTAGACGTAGTCGGTATCCTCGGGGATATCGAGGTCGGAGCAGTCGGGAACGTAGGTGTAGTTCTTGTCCTTGGAGGAAGCGGCGACGATCACTTCGCCGACCTTCTTGGCCTCTGCGATGGCCTTCTTCGACCATGCGCCGGTCTCAACGTAGACGGCCTTGCCGTTCTTCATGAGGTTCATGGGGATCATGGAGAACTGGAGCGTTGCGCCGCCCTGGATGAACAGGACTTTATAGTTGTCGGGAATCCCCATCAGGTCGCGCAGATCCTGCTCGGCCTCGTCGATGATCTGCTGGAAAACAGGGGAGCGATGGGACATTTCCATCACGCACATGCCGCTTCCGCGGTAGTTCATCATTTCATCGCGGATCTCTTCCAGAACAGGTTCCGGCATCATTGCGGGGCCGGCAGAGAAGTTAAACGTACGACCATATTTCATAATATGAGCCTCCTTATTATGTAAGCATTTGTGAAATTTGCCCGCTATGCCCAGTATATACTGTTCCAACAAAATAATCAACCGTTTTCTAAAAAATATTTTGCAAAACTCATAATTTTTTAGAGTGCCTAAAAAATTGTCCGCCACGGACAAACAGCCCGCGCGGACAGGGGACTTTATGCTTCTCGCTGCTTCTGATATTTTCGCTTCGTTGCGTCACCGCCGCGCAGGTGGCGCTCGGCCTTGTTCTGCTCTAAAATTTCCTTCACCTGTACGTAAAGCGGGCGGTCAATTTCCTTTAATCGCTCCGACAGGTCTTTGTGAACCGTCGATTTGGAGACGGAAAAATGCTTGGCTGCGTCGCGGATGGTCGTGCGGCGCTCGATGAGGTACACAGCAAGCTCCCTTGCTCGGGTTTCCAGATCATCTCTCATGTAGGGCACCTCCAAGGCTGTGTATGTGCATCTGCTACTGGGAGTATATGACGCGGGACAGGAAAGTAGCACAAAGGGCGCGGAAACGGGACAAGAATATGCAGAAAATCCGGCCAAACGGACATGCTATTTTATAACTTCCGATGATTGCAAAGGGCGAAAAAATCTGATACACTGGAAAAAAGTATATGGGAGGGCGCGCTATGGCGATTCATGTGACCAGCGAGATCGGGCAGCTGCGAAAGGTGCTTCTCAAGCGCCCGGGCAGAGAGCTCGAGCATCTGAGCCCGGAAACGATGGAGTCGCTTTTATTCGACGACATTCCGTATCTGCATCGCGCGCAGTCCGAGCACGACCGGTTTGCGGAAATCCTGCGCGAAAACGGCGCGCAGGTCGTGTATCTTGAAAATCTGATGGCCGAGGTTCTTGAAAGAAAACCAGAGCTCCGCGAGCCGTTTGCCTCCGATGTGATCGAACGGGCGGGCGGCAGCGCGCAGGGCTACCGCGAGGCGCTGACGGAGTATCTTTTGGCCATCGAAGACGCGGGAAAGCTCGTGCGCAGGACGATGGCGGGCGTTACCTACGAGGAGGTCTTTGAAGACCACGCGGCGGGGCTTTCGGGGCTGGTGCGCGAGAAGACAAGATTTCTCATGCCGCCGATCCCAAACCTCTATTTTACGCGCGATCCGTTCGCCTGCATCGGCCGCGGCGTGAGCCTGAACCATATGTATTCCGCGACGAGAAACCGCGAGACGATCTACGGCGGCTATATTTTAAGGTATCATCCGGACTTCGCCGGGAGAATTCCGCTCTACTACACGCCGCAGGAACACTTTTCCATCGAAGGCGGCGACATTCTGAATCTGAGTGAAAGCGTCCTTGCCGTCGGCATGTCCCAGCGGACGCAGCCGGAGGCCATCGAGCAGCTGGCGCAGAATATTTTTGCCGACGAGCAGAGCAAAATCACGACGGTTCTCGCCTTCGAGATACCAAGAACGCGCGCGTTCATGCATCTGGACACGGTGTTTACGCAGGTGGACACGGACAAATTCACCGTCCATCCCGGCATTCTCGGCACGCTCAGCGTGTATGAGCTGACGGGGAAGGGAGAAAAAACGCTTACGACCCGGAAACTGGAGGCATCCCTGGAGGATATTTTGAAGCGCTATCTGCATTTGGATTCTGTCCATCTCATCCGCTGCGGCGGAGAAAGTCCGATTGCCGCCGCGCGCGAGCAGTGGAGCGACGGCTCGAATACCCTTTGCATCCGCCCCGGCGTGGTGCTGGTCTATGACCGCAATTATGTGACCAATCGGATTTTGAACGACTGCGGCATCGAGACGCTTGAAATGCCGAGCTCCGAGCTCTCCAGAGGCCGGGGAGGACCCCGCTGCATGAGCATGCCGCTTATTCGCGAAAACCCATGAGGTGGTTTTATGCACAAAATTCAGGAAAACTTCGGATCGTTCATATCTATGGGATCTCCGAAAATGATGCGTAGGGGTCGATGCCCACATCGACCCGGCAGAACAATCCGTTTTTAACGATACCCTTCGGCGAATTCGATCGTGCCCTTGGGGCGATGTGGGCATCGCCCCCTACGCCGTATTCCGACAGTCTAATTTACATTTGCAATTCCATTTATCAAAGGAGATAGATCTTATGCCCGTCAACATCAGAGGAAGACATTTTTTGAAGCTCATCGACTACACACCGGCGGAGATCCGGTATCTGCTCGATCTGTCTCGCGATTTTAAAAATCTCAAGCGCACCGGAACACCCCATCGGTACCTGGAGGGCAAGAACGTGGTGCTGCTGTTTGAAAAAACGTCCACCCGCACGCGCTGCGCGTTCGAGGTCGCGGGTCGCGACCTTGGCATGGGCGTGACGTATCTCGATCCCGGCAGCAGCCAGATGGGGAAGAAGGAGTCCATCGCGGACACCGCGAAGGTTTTAGGGCGCATGTACGACGGCATTGAATACCGCGGCTTCAGCCAGAAAATCGTGGAAGAACTGGCCGAAAACGCGGGCGTTCCGGTCTGGAACGGCTTGACTGACGAGTTCCACCCGACGCAGATGCTTGCCGACCTTCTCACCATCGAAGAGAAGAAGGGCGCGCTCAAGGGACTTAAATTCACCTATTTCGGCGACGCGCGCAACAATATGGGAAACTCCCTCATGATCGCCTGCGCGAAGATGGGTCTTCATTTCACCGCCTGCGCGCCGAAGGAGCTGTTCCCGGCGCAGGAGCTGGTTCGGCTTGCAAAAGAGTATGCTGAGGCCAGCGGCGGCTCTGTGACGCTGACGGAGAATATCACGGAGGGTGCAAAGGACGCGGATGTCTTGTATACCGACATCTGGGTTTCGATGGGCGAGCCCGATTCTGTGTGGGCAGAGCGCATTCGGCTTCTGAAAGCCTATCAGGTGAACGCGGAGAAGATGAAAATGGCGAAACCGGACGCGATTTTCATGCACTGCCTGCCGTCGTTCCATGACACGAACACGACGATCGGTAAGGAAATTGCCGACAAGTTCGGCATCACCGAGATGGAGGTCACAGACGAAGTGTTCGCGGGCCCGCAGTCGGTCGTCTTCGACGAGGCCGAGAACCGCATGCACACCATCAAGGCCGTCATGTACGCTACATTAAAATAAGCGCACGAGAAAGGAGCTTCCTATGGCTTTTTCGCTTCCCACCTACCTTCCGCCGGATTTTGACGCGTTGGGACTCAAAAACGCGCCGGACGCAAAATGGGCGTATGCTCCGAAGGATGGTGTGGCCCCCGAGGGCTTCCACAGCACATCCATGTACCCGGAGTATTTTAAGCTGGATGGCGTATGGCGCCTGGCCCCTGAGAGCCGCATGGACGCAAGCGTCGTCTGGCGGGAAGACGGAAGGCTCGACGTTGTGGAAAACCGCAACCTCAAGCAGGGCGACCGCGTGATTTTGGGCCGGACGGAAAAGGGTGCGGACGGGATTTATCTTCACACAAAGGGCTTTGAAAATCCCGAAGAGACGCACGACGATCAGTTCGTGTTCCGGCAGGGAAGAAGCCGCGAAACGTCCTACGCGCGCGACTACGACCATTTGATGGAGCTTCTGCGCTATGAAAAGGAGCATGGAAACATTCTCTGGGTCATGGGCCCGGCGTTCGCCTTTGACTACGACGCCCGGCGCGCCATGCAGCGCCTCATTGAAAACGGCTACGCGCACGGACTTCTTGCCGGAAACGCCTTAGCGACGCATGACTTGGAGGGCGCGCTTTTGCACACCGCGCTCGGGCAGGATATCTACACCCAGAAATCCCACCCGAACGGACATTACAACCATCTGGACGTCATCAACAAGGTGCGCGCGAGCGGCTCGATCGGGCAGTTTATTGACGACTACCAGATCGACAACGGCATTCTGTACAGCGTGGTCAAGAATCACGTTCCGTTTGTGCTCACCGGCTCGATTCGAGACGACGGGCCGCTTCCCGAGGTCATCGGAGACGCGTACAAGGGTCAGAGTGAAATGCGGAGGCTCGTTAAAAAATGCACAACGATCATCTGCCTGGCTACCATGCTCCACACGATCGCGGCCGGGAACATGACTCCGTCGTTCCGCGTGCTTCCCGACGGAACCGTCCGGCCTGTGTATCTTTACAGCGTGGACGCGGACGAGTTTGTGGTCAATAAGCTGCTTGACCGGGGGAGCCTGGCCGCGACGACGATCGTCACGAATGTGCAGGACTTCATCACGATTCTGGCTCGAGGGCTGGATGTTCTGTGAAAAACAGAATTCTTACAAAAAATGTCCGGGAATTTGACTTGACGGGCAGAATGGTTCTTCTCTATAATTCTGGCATGAAACGGACAGACAGGAGGTATTTGTATGAACCTTGCAATACAGCGCTACGAGGCGTGGCGCAGACAGCCCGGTCTTGACGAGACGCTCGCGAAAGAGCTTCTCGCGATGGAGGGCGATGCGGAAAAAATTACGGACAGCTTTGGCTGCGACCTTGCCTTCGGCACGGCGGGGCTTCGCGGTGTGCTCGGCGCGGGCACGAACCGCATGAATATCTACACCGTGGCAAGGGCCACACAGGGCCTGGCCACATGGCTCGCCGGAAGCGGGCTTCCCCAGAAGGTCGCGATCGCCTATGACAGCCGCATCAACAGCGTTCTGTTTTCGCAGACGGCGGCGCGTGTTCTGGCGGCAAACGGCATCACGGTCTATCTCTACCCGAGACTCGAGCCGACACCGGCTCTGAGCTTTGCCGTGCGGTACTATGGCTGCGGCGCGGGCATCAACGTCACTGCGAGCCACAATCCTGCGCAGTATAACGGCTACAAGGTCTATGGCGCGGACGGCTGCCAGATCGGCCCCGAGACGGCGGACGCGGTGCTGGCGATCATTGAAAATCTCGACTACTTCACTTCTCCCAAGTATGAGGACTTCGAGCAAGCGAAGCGCGCGGGCAAGATCATTGAAATCCCCGACAGCTGCCTGGAGGCGTTTGTGGATGCAGTGTATGCCCAGAGAGTGGGTGGCGGCGAGGGCATTGAAAACCTCAAGTTCGTCTATACGCCGCTCAACGGCGCAGGACTCGAGTGCATCCGGATGCTTGCAAAAAAGCTCGGCGTCAAAAATATGACGGTCGTTCCCGAACAGGAGCAGCCCGACGGCAACTTCCCGACCTGCCCGTATCCGAACCCCGAGATCCGGCAGGCGATGCAGAAGGGCTTGGAGCTCTGCGAGAAGGTCAAGCCCGATCTGCTGCTTGGCACCGACCCGGACTGCGACCGCTGCGGCACTGCCGTGCCCGATCACAAGGGCGGCTACCGGCTCATTTCCGGCAATGAAATGGGTGTGATCCTGCTCGACTACATCTGCAAGAGCCGCATCGCAAACGGCCATATGCCCGAAAAGCCCGTGGCCGTGACAACGATCGTTTCAACGGATATGGTGGACGCGGTGGCCGAGCGCTACGGCGTGGAGCTCCGGCGCGTGCTCACCGGCTTTAAGTTCATCGGCGAGCAGATCGGAAACCTCGAGGCGGCGGGAGAGGAAGACCGGTATATCTTCGGCTTCGAGGAGAGCTACGGCTATCTTTCCGGCACGCATGTGCGCGACAAGGACGCGGTGAATGCCTCGCTTCTCATCATGGAGGCTGCGGCCTATTACGCGCAGAAGGGCATGAATCTCGGCGACGCGATCGACAGCTTATATGAGGAATACGGCTACTACCGGAACGATCTTTGCAGCTTCACGTTCGAGGGTGTTTCCGGTATGCAGACGATGAAAAATCTCATGGAGCGTCTGCGTGCGGAGAAGCCTGCGGAACTCGCGGGACGGAAGGTTCTTTCCTCGGTCGACTACGAGAACGACAACACGGGACTTCCCAAGGCGCAGGTGCTCGAGTACCGCTTGGAGGGCAAGGCAAAGCTCATCGTCCGCCCGTCCGGCACAGAGCCCAAAATCAAGGTCTATCTCTCCGCCGTCGGCAAGACGCGCGAGGAGGCCGACAGCGTCATCGAAACGATGAAGCAAACCGCAAACGAGCTTATGAAAGCATAATAATTGAAAAAAACGCGTACCGCTTCTTTTGGGCGGTACGCGTTTTGTGTATGACGATCAAATATGCGTAGGGGTCGATGCCCACATCGACCCGGCGGTATTACCCGTTTTTACGGAAATCCAATGCGAATTCGTAACTTCCTGTGGGGCGATGTGGACATCGCCCCCTACGGATCTCCCGGAGGGTTTTCGGAATTCTGTAAGAGCGGAGATTATTGAATCGTGTCTACGCGAATCAGGTTCGTGTTGCCGGACGTGCCGTTGACGGTGCCGCCAGTGAGGACGATGCGGTCGCCGGGGACCAGATGCAGCGCCTGCTTGGCGGCTTTTCTCGCATGGTAGAACAGAACGTCAGTCGACTCAAAGTGCTCGCAAAGAACCGGCTGCACGCCCCACGAGAGCGCAAGCTTGTACCACACGGCTTTGCTCGTCGCCATGCCGACAATGTCAGTCGGGACGCGGAAGCGCGAAACCATGCGAACCGTCCGGCCGGAGATGGAGCTGACGACAATAGCCTTGGCGCCGATGTCGATGGCCATGCCGCAGGTCGCGTGGGAAATCGCGTCGAGAAGGCTTCGGATCTGGAATTTGTTGTTGCGAAAGCGCGTCTCATAGTGGATGTGCTGCTCCGTTTCCTCGGCGATGGCGGCCATCGTCTCGACCGCCTGCACGGGATATTTGCCCGCCGCCGTCTCGCCGGAGAGCATGATGGCGCTCGTGCCGTCGTAGACCGCGTTTGCCACGTCGGAAATTTCCGCGCGTGTGGGGCGGGGATTCTGGATCATGGACTCAAGCATCTCGGTTGCGGTAATGACGCGCGTACCTAAAAGACGGCAGGTCGTGATGAGCTGCTTCTGGATGGCGGGAAGCTCCGTGAACGGAACCTCCACACCGAGGTCGCCGCGCGCAACCATGATGCCCTCACACACGTCGCAGATGGCTTCGATGTTGTCCACGCCCGCGCGGTTTTCGATTTTCGCGATAATGTCGATCGAGCCGCCGCCGTGCGCATTCAAAAACGCCTTGAGGTCTAAAATGTCCTGCTTGCAGGAGACGAAGGACGCGGCGATGAAGTCGACGTGGTTTTCAATGCCCAGAAGCAAGTCCTTCTTGTCCTGCTCGCTCAAATAGGTCTGCTTGAGGACTTTGTTCGGAAAGCTCATGCTCTTGTGATCCGATAAGTCGCCGCCGATGATGGCCTGACAGCGGATATCCTGCCCCTCAATGGCCAGCACGCGGAAGCTCACAAGGCCGTTGTTGACGAGGATCGTGTCCCCGGGCTGAAGCTCCTTGGCGAGATTTTTATAGCTGACGGAAACGATGGTGCCGTCGCCTTCGACGTCTCTTGTCGTGAAGGTGAAAAGGTCGCCGTCGCCGATATGCACCTTGCCGGTTTTGAATGTACCCGTGCGGTATTCGGGGCCTTTTGTATCCAGCATGATGGCGATGGGGAGCCCCAGCTCCTCGCGCACCTTCTGGATCATGCGAATTTTGGCAAGCTGCTCTTCGTGCGTGCCGTGGGAAAAATTGAGGCGGGC
>CAKUNY010000081.1 GCA_934668605.1 uncultured Oscillospiraceae bacterium
GCAAAAAACTAGAGCCGCAGCATAGCGCTGCGGCCCTTACAAAACCGAAGTTTTTCTTTGTAGTCTTATTATATGCGACAGAACCCAAAAAGTCAATGGGCGTCCATTAGGCTGCCAGTTAAGGTAAAACTGATACTTAATTCACCGTACCCACTTTCGTACCCACTTTTATTTTCGACCACCGAAATACAGTATTTTTAAGCACAAGAAACGCAAGCAAAACGCCTGTAATCTCAATGAAATTTCGATTGCCGCCACAATTATACGTGGTTCAAATCCCTCTCCCGCAACCATAAAAACAGCTGGTTTCACAACGAAACTGGCTGTTTTTCTTATTTTTCGCGCAAAAACAAAACCGCGTGCAAGCGGGAAATTCAACTTTAATTCAACTCGCCGAAAAAAATCACGCCTTTTTGAGGAACACATCCGCCAGAATATCGGCGTTCCGCTTGTCGGCTTCTTCGACGATGTGCGCGTAAATATTCGCCGTCGTGCTGACCTGCGCGTGCCCGAGGCGCTTTGAGATCGAAACGGAGTCCACGCCGCTAAAATACAGCATGCTTGCCATCGTGTGCCGGAAGGCATGCGGGTTGATGTGCGGCAGACCGTGGCGCTTGCTGAATTTCTTCATCCAGTCTGTCACGCTGTCCGGGTGAAGGGGCTGGCCGTTGTCCTGCGCAAAGACGAAATCCCGGTTTTCGTAATACTCGCCAAGACGCAGCCGCTCGGCGCTCTGCCATGCGCGATACCTGCGCAGCAGCTGCATCGTCTCAGCCGGGAGCGAAATAAAACGGTTGGACGCGGCGGTTTTGGGCGTGTCCTCGTAAATGCCGCGATCTGGCGTATACTGGACGTTGTTGCAGATGTGGATTCGGTTCGCGTCAAAGTCGACCGCGCGCCACTTGAGCCCCAGAATCTCCCCGCGCCTTGCGCCGGTCAGCAGGAACAGGTGCGTCAGCGTCTCCCACTTCAAAGGCTCCTGCTTGAGTGCGTCGCGAATGGCGGCGATCTGGTCAGGCTGGAAGTAGTTGACCTCTTTCTTCGTGATCTTCGGAAGCGTCGCTTTTGCGGCGACGTTGAACGGAACCTGTCCTTCCTTCTCCGCCTGATCGAGAACGGTAGAAATCAGCCGGTGATGCTCTAAAATCGTCTTCGGAGAGAGCGAGCGGGCTTCGTCCTTTCCGGCAAACGCCTTTGAAAAGTCGATTCCCAGCGCTTCGGCAATCGCCCTTGCAGCGTCCGGGCTGACTTCCTGCCCCTTGACGGCGGCGGATACCGTGTTGACCGGAACGCCCGTCTGCTTTGCGATTCCGGCGCGGGTCATGTGCCGCTCTTTGAGAATGGTGGCAAGGTCTACTTTCGCACTGGCGCGCGGCGTACCCTTGCTGACACCGGGCTTTGCAAGCGCCGTATACAGGCTGTTCAGGTGGTCGGCGCGCAGGTCTTTGAGCTTGATATGTCCGATTGCCGGGTAAATCCGGCGCGTCAATTCCCTGTATCGGACGATGGTCGTATGCTTTGCCCCGCGCTGCTCCTTCATGGAGAGCACATACTCGCAGTATTCCTCGAATTTTAACCGGCTGTCGGTGGTCACACCCTCCCGGCATTCTTTCTCAAAGGTCGCGGCAAAAGCCTCGGCTTTTTTTCTTGCACTTTTTTCCGTCCACGTGGGCGAAACGTCAAATGTCGCCGTCCACGGCTTGAGCTGCTTTCCGTCTGCCCCTCGCCCGCGATGGACACGGATGGAGTAGGAAATGAGCCTGCCGGTTTTGTCGCGGCGTTCTTGAAGGTTAACCCTCCCATTCTCTGCCTCAAGAAAAGCTGGAAGCTCTCCTAAATCTCGGAGACGCTCCAAAAGAACCTTTCTAATGTTTTTATTATGGGCTATCGATAGGAACTTTCTGTCTTCATCTGATAATATGTATAATTCCTTAGATCCTTTTTCTACTGCTGGAATCATATGATCGTTCATAATCGCCCTCCCGTCACGCTACAACAAATCTGCGCGAAGTGGTCGAGCGGGTGAAGCGCTCGGCAAGCTCGGGCATTGCCTTTTTGAACGCCGTGCTGTCAAAGCGGCTGCTCGTCACGGTCTTCCAGGTGATCTTGTAGTCAACGCCGGTCAGCGTGTCGGCATCAATCGCCGTCATGTGCGCTTTAATGGCATCCTGCGCGGCTTCGATCTCGGCGGCAAGCTCGTCTGCCATCCGGCGCAGCTCGCGAAGCTCATTGACCTTGCTCTGAATTTCTGTGTTGCTCATGGAAATACCCCTTTCAATTTTCGGCGGGACGTGGTATACTGACCGCGACCCCTTTTGTGGTTGCGTTCCCGGCCTGCTTCCTACGGCCTCCGGGAACGCTTTTCTTTTACTTGGGAGCTTTGGCGGCGGGCGGCTCTGAGTATCTAGCCCTTTGGCGTTTCTCTCAAGCTTCTCCGTTCCCGCTCTTACGTTGTCGCGTTTGTGTTCGACCTTCGCCATGTCCCTTGACTGTCTTTATTATAGCATACTGTACCCAGTATGCAAGATGGAATATTGCACAAATGTCCTCAGTATGTTATGGTTAATTTTAATACTGTACCCACCATGAAAAATGGTGTATAATACACATGAGGTGATTATATGGGAAAGACATCAAGCGCTGTCAAGGACAGATACAATGCGAAAACATACGATGAAATCAAGGTTAGAGTTCCAAAGGGAGAAAAAGACCTGATTCAGGCACACGCCGAAGCGCACGGCGAAAGCACGAACGGCTTCATCAACCGCGCGATCTCCGAGACGATGGAGCGGGACAAGCCAGACGGGGAATAGTCGTTCAGTGCACAAAATTGAGCAGCGAAATTTCGCTGCTGACGTGTAGATTTTGAAAAATGCGTGATTCTGCATTTGAAAAATTAGCAAAAATGCACAAGGCGAATTTCTCGGATTTCGTTGACAAAAACACGCCGAACGCATATACTAAATGTAGCTAAAGGGTATCCTTTAGGAGAGCTTGGCAGCCGCTCTTCCCCTAATGCGTCCGGGGCAATAATAGGATTGCAACATGGGGATTTTCCCCCGCTGCCCACGACTTTTAAGCGGTGCCTTCCAACAAAGGCACCGCTTTTTTACACAAAGGCGGTCGAAATATGTCAGTTGACGATGGAACAGTCAAACGGTTAATCGAGGATTACGAACGGGATTTGTATGGAAATCTGTATATATTTACACTTTCTGACGGCGTTACGCTCTCATTTTCCATTGATAAGAAGGACGTGCCGCACCTTATGGGGATTCGCAAACTTCCATTACGTCAGGTTCAAAATAAAAGCGCATTGGCTGTATATGAGATGCTGAAAGATGGGCGAATCAATATCGTCCATATTAGACCGCACAAGGAAGAATACAAAAAGGTGATGAATTTTCACCATCTCGTCGAGATTTTACATTGCGGTGATGCAGTCAAAATTGTAAAGCGTATAGGTCGACTGCATTCAAGTTATTTTCTATATCTGGATCATAGACCGGAAGAGGTTATTCATCTAGGCATTGTACAGGACGAAAAAGGCGCTTGGCACCCAGAATCTTTACTGGTTAACCATGACCGAAATGTAGGCGTTTATATCAATGGGCAATTACCTGTAGAAATTCTGCAAATGACAGTAATGGCTTCACCAGAATTGGAATAAGCGGACTTTGGGATATTTTAAAACAGAAGGTGGAGTGTGCTTTTCAGTTCGCTTCATGTTCCACTTTGAGTTCAACAAAAATTCAACTCCATTACGAAAAGTTCAACAAAGTTACAAAACGTTACAAAACGAAAAATCGAAAAAACCTAGTGTTTTCAATGCTTTTTCGCACATTACAAAACGATAAAACACGGCTTTGGCAGAACTCATAACCCGGAGGTCGGGGGTTCAAATCCATCTCCCACAACCATAAAACCACCGTATTTCGCTTGAAATACGGTGGTTTTTCTAACTTTTACGCACGTTTTGAAGAGAAGCAGAAAAGCGCTTGACCCCATTTTGACCCCAATTGAAGGTTAAACTGTACCCCAGGAAGTGGACAAGGAAATGACCCATAGCGGCATGAACTATGGTATACTGAAGGCAGGAAGAAGGAGACGGCTATGTTAAGAATATGCGCCTGAATGTCCGACGCCAATGACAGCTCCGCGTTGATGCGCTCTTTTTCCGCCATGACGCTTTGAAGGCTCGCTACGTATTTCTCCAGATCCTGAACCAAGGAAATATACGAACGAGCCAGTCCGCCCACCTCGGTGGAGTCCTTTGCATATACGCCCGCAGACTACCTTGCCAAATGCCGGTTGGTGTTTCAAATATTGCACAGCAGCCCAGAGCGTTTGCCGGACGCTCTGGGCTGCCGGTTATCTGCATGAGATCACAGGAGAATCGGCTGGAGCTGCTCGCCTTGCAGGGCGTGGCAGACGGTGTCGGCCAATTTGGAGAAATCGGCGACCATAGAGCGGGGCTTTTTCTGGGGACTGTCCTGCCGGAAGGGGACGAAATAATAGTGCTTGCGGTTTAAAAGCGCGCCGATGTTCGCGGCGTTTCCGGCGAGGGCGTCATTGGTGGAGACGGCGAGGACGATGGGCGCTTCGTTTCGGAGGTGCGCTTTGGCGGCGAGGGTGACAGGGGTGTCGGCAACGCCGTTTGCAAGCTTCGCGATGGTGTTTCCGGTGCAGGGGGCAATGACGAGCGCGTCTAAGAGCGATTTGGGGCCGATGGGCTCGACCTGCGGGATCGTATGGAGAATTTCGTGCGAGCAGATGGCCTCCAGCCGTTCGCGGAAGGAAGCAGAATCGCCGAAGCGGGAATCGGTTTCGTAGCTGACATCGGACATGATCGGAATGATATCGGGGAAGACGGTATGGAGCTCCTCGAGCGCTTCGAGGACGGGGGCAAAGGTGCAGAACGAGCCGCACATGGCAAAGCCAATGACAGGGTTTTTCATAAGACCTCCGGTTTGGATAGATAGGGGGAGTCGCACATGGCGCGGAGAATCAGCTGCGCGGCGGTCTTCGGGGCGGTTTTGCCGGGAAGGCCGGGGGCTGGGATGTAGTTTTTGGGCTTTCCGGCGTCCGGGGCGATGCCGCCGGGGCTGGAGGCAAGCTCGATGTAAAAGCAGTCCGGGGTGAGCGCTTCCAGCTGATCGCCTGAGAAGATGGGCGCGGGGACGGTATTGAAGACCGCGTCGTAGTGGGACAGGCCTTCGTGATAAATGCCGGTTTCGTCGGGCGTGCAGGAGAGCTGCTCGATGGCGGAGAAGGTTTCCGGATCGCGCGTGGTGATCGTGACGTGCGCGCCGAGGGCGTGGAGCTTGGCGGAGAGGCTTTTTCCGATGCGGCCGAAGCCGGTGACAAGGACGTTGGCGTTCCGGATGGAGATGGGCATCGCTTGCAGGGCGAGAAGCAGTGCGCCTTCGGCGGTGAGAGAGGCATTTTGGGCGGCGAGGGCGGAGTTTTGCAGGAAATCATAATAAGGCGTATGCGTCTTTTGCAGGAGCGTTCTGCATGCGCCGAGGCCGCCGCCAAAGACAACGGCACGCTCCGGCAGGAGGCTCAAAAGGTGCGCGGGGGTGAGCTCTGGAAGACCGGTGATCGCGCCGGAGGTGATGGCGGGCGTGGGAAGGCAGACGGCGTCGGCCTGCGAGACGGCTTCTTCCAGAGATGAAGCGGCGCCGGGCAGCTCCGGGACGGCGAAGGTATGGACGGCAAAGCCGGAGGCGGCCAGAAGCTCAGCCAGATAGCGCTGGCGGGCGTCTGCACCGAGGACGGCAAAGGTATGAAGCAAACGCATCCCCTCTTTTCACTTACTTGCGCCGGAAGACGTGCTTCGCCCTCGGGCACATACAATAGAATATGAGGCGCAGGCTTCAAACGCGACCCGTTCGCCAAAAGAGGGCAAAAAAAGCCCCCGCCCAAAGAGCGGGGAAGGTGGGAAAGCGCTGTTCTCTTTCTATGTAGGCGTATAAAAGCCTCGCAGAGTTTCACACCCGCAGGCGTGAAAGAAATTGGAAATCCATGTTATCCGGCGGCTCTGCCGACCGGAAACATACCTATCACCTCGCAAGTGTAGAATTTTGCCCAAAAGGGGCAAAATTATGCGCGCAGTCGAGGCGCAGTCCCCTTTGGCTAAAAAGCGCCGCTTTTTAGCCAGGCGTTAGCCAATGAACCACTGCGTCCAGTATCCGCCGTCTGCAACGTAGCCGACGCCCATTGCGGTGAAGTTTGCGGACAGGATGTTTGCGCGGTGACCGGCGGAGTTCATCCACGCGGTCACGACCGCATCGGGGGCTGAATAGCCCATAGCGATGTTTTCTCCGGCGTAGTTGTAGGTGATGCCGAAGGACTTCATCATGTCAAAGGGCGAGCCGTAGGTGGGACTGGTGTGGCTGAAGTAGCCGCTGTCGTGCATGTCCTGCGATTTGACGGCGGCACAGCGGCTGAGCGTGTCGTCGAGCGTGAGCGCGGAAAGACCGTTTGCCGCGCGCTCGCGGTTGACGAGGGTCAAGACCTGCTGGGCATAGCTTTCGCTGCTGCCGGTATCGGGTGTGTCCGGGGTACTCGGGGTGTCGGGAGTATCCGGCGTGCTGGGGGTATCGGGGGTACTCGGAGTGTCCGGCGTTTCGGGCTCGTCCGGGAGTACTGGCGCGGACGGGCAGGAGACGGGCTGGCAGACAGACGGCGGACACGGAAGGCAGATGCTGCTTCCGAAGCAGACTGTCCGGCTGCGCGCCGTGCAGGACGGGGACGCTGCCTGCGCGAAGACGATCAGCGCGGCAGAAAGCGCCATTGTTGATACGAATGTGAAGATTTTTCTTTTCATTGGGTTTCCCTCCTTGCTTTTCTTTTTACGCCAAGGCGTGGAAAAAGGCAAGCTGTAAATGTTGGAAGAAAATTTGCGCGTTCGTCAAAATCCTTGTGTTTTCGGCACCTTTTATGGTATACTATAGGCGTGTTAGAAATCCTTGCCAGAGAGGTGAATGAAATGGAAGAGCGCGGATTCATCCGGGACATGCTGGATGTGAAGGTTTTGATCCTGTTTGTGGCGGCGACGGCGAAATATCCCTTGACGCTGCAAAAAATCTATGAGCTGTGCTATCAGGACGACAGGCTCAGTTATTTTGATGTGAGCATCGCGGTGCCGCAGATGGTCGAGAGCGGACATCTCGAGCAGCTGACGGACGAGACGTATGTGATCACGGAAAAGGGGCGCGAGCAGGAGGAAGTGACGCGCGACTCGATCGCGTTCCCGGTGATGCAGCGGGCGCAGGCGGCAGTGGACAAGTTCAACGCGAAGACCCGGCGCGGCGAGTTTGTCAAAAGCGAGGTTCTGGAGCAGGAGGACGGAAGCTGCGCGGTGCGGATGTATCTGCGAGACGATGTCGGGAGCCTGATGAAGCTGGAGCTGACCGCGCCGAGCAAGACGCAGGGAAGAGTGCTGCAGCGGGCGTTTGAGCAGAAGGCGGAGGTTATTTACAACGGCATTATGAAGCAGCTGCTCCAGCAGGAGAAATAAGCGCGATGCGGCAGTATGAAAACGCGGCGGCCAGGCTTGGCTGCTGGATGCGCGAGCGCGCCGTGGGGTCGAGCCAGCTATCAAGGCAGACGGGCATTGACGCCGGGACGCTGCGGCACATTCTCTCCGGAAGGCAGCGCGCGATCAGCACGAGAAACATGGTCGCGCTGGCAAGATTCTTCGGCGTTTCGCTCGGCGAGCTGATGGACAAACTATCGTAAAAGTCTGTTTACAGAATATTTACCAAAACGGGCGCATATGGGATTGAAAAATTGTGCAAAATGTGATATCCTGTAAGCACAGAGAAAAAGAAGAGACAAGGAAAGCTTCTGATTCTCTGGAAGAGGCAAAAACGAAAGGAGCGGCTTATATGAGATTTCAGTACACCGAGAAGAAAGTCAACCTCCCGGAGAACGTTCACAAGTATGCTGAAAAGAAGGTTATGAAGCTGGAGCGGTTCTTTGACGATGACGCTGAGGCACTGGTTACGTTCAGCGTAGACAAAGATCGCAATATCGCAGAGATCACGGTACACGCGTCGAATATGTACTTCCGCGCACGCGAGAGCACGTCGGATATGTTTGCGTCGATTGACGCGGCGGTCGCCACGATGGAGCGGCAGATCCGCAAGAATAAGACAAGACTTGCCCGCCGGCTGCGGCAGGACGCCTTCGTCCGCACCCCGGACGTCACCTCGTTTGCTCCCGAGGAGCCCGAGGAGGGCACGTTTGAGATCGTGCGCAAGAAGGAATTCAACATGAAGCCGATGACCAGAGAAGAAGCCATCTTGCAGATGAACCTGCTGGAGCACACGTTCTTTGCCTTCCGCGATGAAGACAACGACGGCGCGTTCGCGGTTGTCTATAAGAGAAAGGACGGCGGCTACGGTCTGATCGAAGACGCGGAGTAATCCAATAGAAATACCGGAGGACGCCCGATTGGGCGTCCTCTTTTGCGGATGCACAAGATGTAGGCGAACGTCAAAACAGACAAATGGTAGGGGGCGGCATTTGTGGAAAAAGACGGCGAAATTTATGTTGACTTTTGGCGAGAAGCTGGTATAATGATTCCTGCGTTCGAGAGAGCGGCTTGGTTTTGAAGATCGTGATGAAAAAGTTCGAAAGAATTTGAAAAAAAGTTCTTGACAAGCTCAAAACGATATGATATAATCAATAAGCTTTCTTCGGGAAGCAAATCACAACGAAATAGAGCGAATCAAAAACTTGAAAAAAGTTCTTGACAAGTTCGAAATGATGTGGTATAATGAATAAGCTCGCCAGACAGCGAGCGAAGCGGAAGCGCGAGTGCACCTTGTAAATTAAACAACGAGAAACATGAACAAACACCTTGGACAATTTAGTTCCGAAAGGAACAAAAGA
>CAKUNY010000082.1 GCA_934668605.1 uncultured Oscillospiraceae bacterium
CGGCTATCAAGCGTGCTCGGCGCAGACCCTGTCATCACCACGGCAACGGATGTGAACGGAAAATTTGCCGTTGACGAGTTTGCTGCGCGAGCCGGCTGTGCGATTTCCGATATGCAGCTTGCAAAGGCCTTTGCCGCTGGAATCTTAGAGCGCGACCTGCCGTTATGCAGCGCGTTTCCGATCGTTTCGCCCCTTCCCGGCGGCGTATATGAGGCTGATTCTGGACACCTTGGGGTCTACATCGGCTGCGACGTGCGAGAGCCTTTTGAAAAAACGCTGCGCCTGATTCCAAAGAAGCTCCGCGTCGGCCTCGGCTGCCGCAGAGGCATTTCCAAGGAGGCTGTGGAGATGGCCATCCGGCACGTTTTTGCGGAGAACCGGCTGGACCTTCGCGCCATCTCGGGCGTTTTTTCGATTGATCTCAAAAAGGACGAGCCGGGGCTTTTGCAGGCCTGCCGGGAAAACGGCTGGGCGGCTTCGTTTTATACCGCGGAGGCCTTGCAGGCCGTGCCGGGGGAATTTACAAAATCAAGCTTCGTCTCGTCCGTCACGGGTGTGGATAACGTCTGCGAGCGGGCGGCGATGCTGGGCGCGGCGCATCTGCTCGTTTCAAAAACGGTGTGTGACGGCGTTACCGTCGCCGTCGCGCTGGAGCATTGGGAGGTACAGTTTGGGTAAGGTTTTTGTTGTGGGCATCGGCCCCGGTAATTTTGAGAATATGACCATCCGCGCAGATAAGGCGCTTTCTTCCTGCGACGCGATCGTTGGATATCCTGTCTACGTCGATCTGGTCAAAGACCGCTATCCCGGAAAGGCGCTTTTTGAAACGCCCATGACGCAGGAGGCCAAGCGCTGCCAGATGGCGCTGGACTTGGCGCGGGAAGGAAAAAGGGTCTGCGTCGTCTGCTCCGGAGACAGCGGCATTTACGGCATGGCGGCGCTCGTCTATGAGCTGCGCGGGGAATGTGCAAAGCCGGAAATCGAGGTGGTTCCCGGCCTCACGGCCGCATGCAGCGGCGGCGCGGTGCTGGGCGCGCCCTTGACGCATGATTTTGCCGTCATCAGCCTTTCCGACCGCCTGACGCCGTGGGAAACGATCGAAAAGCGATTGCTGGCCGCGGCAAGCGCCGATTTTTCGATCGCAATTTACAATCCCGTGAGCCACGGACGGCCGGAGCACCTGAAAAAAGCATGCGAAATTCTTCTTCGCGTGCTGCCCGAGACGCGCCTTTGCGGCATTGTCCGCAATATTGGCCGCTCCGGCGAGAGCCGCCGGATCCTGACGCTGGGTCAGCTCAAGGACGCGCAGGCCGACATGTTCTGCACGATCTTCATCGCAAACAGCGCGGCAAAGGAGCTCTCCGGCAATCTGATTACGCCCAGAGGGTACCGAAATGTATAATATCTGTGTCTTTGGCGGCACAACCGAAGGCCGCGAGCTCATTGAATTTTTAAATACCCAGCCCTGCGCCGTCACGGCCTGCGTAGCAACGGAATACGGCCAGACGCTTCTTCCGGAGGCGGAGCATCTGAGCGTTTGCGCCAAGCGTCTGCCGGTAGATGAAATTGTGTCGCTTCTTTCGCGCGAGCGCTTTGATCTCGTCGTTGACGCGACACATCCATACGCGCAGTCCATCACGAAAAGTATCGAGCGCGCCTGCCGGGAAACGGGCACGCTCCGCTGGCGGCTTCTGCGCGGCGCGTCCGGCATTTCCTCTGACGCCGTCTGTGTGGAAACCGTCTCGGACGCGGCAGCTTACCTTTCCAAAACCGAGGGCAATATTCTGCTCACGACCGGCAGCAAGGAGCTGACAGCGTTTTCGCAGATTCCCGGCTTTTCAGAGCGCGTCTGGGCGCGCGTGCTTCCGATGCAGGCGTCGCTTGACGCGTGCGCGCAAGCAGGGCTCCCGGCTTCGCACATTTTCGCGATGCAGGGGCCGTTTTCGGAGGCCATGAACGCCGCGATGCTGGAAAGCATCGGAGCCCGCTGGCTTGTCAGCAAGGACGGCGGCGCGCCCGGCGGCTTCGAGGAAAAGACCTCCGCCGCAAAACAGGCGGGCGCGCGTCTGGTCGTGATCGGAAGGCCGCCGGAGGAAGACGGGCTGCTTCTATCCGAAACGGTCGCCGCCCTCTGCGAGCGCTTTGGCTTTACGCCAAAGCCCGAGGTCTTCATCGCCGGCATCGGCCCCGGGAGCGAGGCACTTCAGACGGCGGAGGTTCGCGCGGCCATCGAGCGGGCGGACTGTCTCATTGGCGCGAAGCGGATGTTAGAAGCTGTAGCAAAACCGCAGCAGCTGACGATCGACGCGATTGCGCCGGAGACGATCGCCTCCCATATCGCGCAGCACCCGGAGTGCAAAACCTTCTGTGTCGTCATGTCGGGAGACACCGGCTTTTACAGCGGCACAAAAAAGCTTCTTCCGCTGCTCAATCGCTGCCGCGTGAAGGTGCTGCCGGGTCTTAGCTCGATGAGCTATCTCTGCGCCCGGCTGGGGGTCAGCTATGAGGACGCGGTTCCGGTCAGCCTGCATGGAAGAGACTGCGACATTGCGCGCGAGGTGCGCCGCCACAAGAAGGTCTTTGCCCTCGTCGGAGGAGACGGCGGCATGCAGGCGCTCTGCAAGCAGCTGACAAAGGCGAAGCTTGGCCATGTGCGCGTCAGCACCGGCGAGCGGCTGAGCTACCCGGACGAAAAAATCACCCGCGGCACGGCGCAGGAGCTTCGATTCTGCACGTTTGACAAGCTCAGCGCCGCGCTGATTGAAAACGATGCGCCCGGCGAGATCATCACCCCCGGCCTTCCGGACGAGGCGTTTTTGCGAGAGCTCACGCCTGGTAAGGTCGTTCCCATGACAAAAAGCGAGGTGCGGAGCGTGTGTCTGTCTAAATTGCAGCTCACTGAGAGCGCCGTCTGCTGGGACGTCGGCGCGGGGACGGGGTCTGTTTCCATCGAAATGGCGCGGCTCTGCACGGACGGCTTTGTCTATGCCGTCGAGAAAAACGAACAGGCATTGGCGCTTCTGGAAAAGAACAAGGAAGCGTTTTCCGCCTCCAACATGCAGATTATCGCAGGCTGCGCGCCGGAGACCTGCCGGGAGCTTCCCGCGCCGACACATGCGTTTCTGGGCGGCACATCCGGAAGCGTCCGGGAAATTCTCTCGCTGCTGCTGGAAAAAAATCCGCGCGTACGCATTGTCGCGGCGGCGGTGACGCTGGAGTCCGTCTCCGCGCTGACGGCGTGCATGAAGGACTTTGAGACGGCGGAGTGTGTTTTAGTGCAAATCTCGAAGGCCGCGCCGCTCGGGCGGTACCATCTGATGCAGGCGCAGAACCCAGTCTATCTTTTCACCCTGCAAAACGGAGGCGCGGACGCATGAAATGGTCTTTTTACGCGCTTCTCATCGGCTTTTGTATCGACCTTCTCTTAGGCGACCCGCACGGATTTCCCCATCCGGTCGTCCTGATCGGGAAGCTCATCGACGCGCTCGAGCGCCTGTTCCGCGCGCTTCTTCCCAAAACGAAGCGGGGCGAGATCACGGCGGGCGCACTTATCTGGGTTTGCACGGTAGCTGTTTCAACTGCGGTTCCTGCGCTGCTGCTTGCCCTCGCGCAGAAACTCTCCCCCTGGCTGCGGCTGGCGCTCGAGAGCGTCATGTGCTGGCAAATACTCGCCACGAAGTCTCTTCGCGACGAGAGCATGAAGGTCTATGCCGCACTGCAAACCGGCTCGCTTTCCGACGCGCAGAAGGCCGTTTCCATGATCGTCGGGCGCGACACAGAGCGTCTCGATGAAAAGGGCGTTGCCAGAGCCGCCGTGGAAACCGTCGCGGAAAACACGTCCGACGGCGTGATCGCGCCGCTTTTCTTTCTCACCATCGGCGGCGCGCCGCTCGGCTTTTTCTATAAGGCCATCAACACGATGGACTCCATGCTCGGCTACACAGAGCCGCCCTACAAAAACATCGGTCTGGTACCGGCAAAAATGGACGATGTTCTGAATTTCCTGCCCGCGCGCTTGTCTGCGCTGTTTCTTCTGGCGGCGGGCTTTTTCCTGCGGCTGGACGTGAAAAACGGCTGGCGGATTTTTAAACGCGACCGCTACAAGCACGCAAGCCCCAACTCCGCGCAGACCGAGTCTGTGTGCGCGGGGCTGCTGGGGCTCCGGCTGGCGGGCGATGCGTGGTACCACGGGGTGCTGCACAAAAAAGAATTTATCGGCGACGCGGCGCAGGAAATTGAACCCGAGGACATTCCGCGCGCGTGTAAGCTTCTGTACCTTGCCGCCATTCTGGCGCTGCTTAGCTGCGGCGCGATCAAGGCGGGCTTTCTTTTCTGAGGAGCGACTATGCTATACGGAACCAAAAACCCACACGGCGGCGATGTGTACGGCGAAGACATCGTACTCGATTTTTCTTCGAACGTAAACCCGCTCGGAACGCCGCCCAATGTTCTGTCCGCCATCTCTCGCGCGGCCTTGCACGTGCGGCAGTACCCAGACCCCTATTGCCGCGCCTTGAGAAAGGCAATTGCCGCGCACGAACAGGTGCCGGAGGCGTTTCTTCTCTGCGGCGCGGGCGCGGCGGAGCTCATCTACGCCTATTGTGACGCCCTGCGCCCCAAAAAGGCGATGGAGCTTGCGCCGACCTTTTCAGAGTACAGCGCGGCAGCCTCCCATTTTGGCGCAGGCATCGTGCGCGCTTCGCTGCAAGCGCCGGATTTCCTGCCGGACGAGAAAATCTTAGGCAAGCTGCAAAGCCAAGCGCCGGACGTTTTGTTCCTGTGTACGCCGAATAACCCCACGGGGCAGACGATTGGCCGCCCGCTTCTTAGAAGTGTGCTGGATCTCAGCCTCGCGCAGGGCACGCGCGTGCTGTTAGATGAGTGCTTTCTCGACTTTACGGACGAAAAAAGCGCAAAAGATCTGCTGCGCCGGTATGAAAACCTTCTGATTTTAAAGGCGTTTACGAAGAGCTACGCGCTGGCAGGGCTTCGCGTGGGGTACTGCCTGACGGGCGATGCGCGGTTGCTTGCCCAAATGGCCGCATGCACGCAGCCGTGGAACGTCTCGCTTCCGGCGCAGGAGGCGGCGGCCGCGGCGCTGCAAGACCCCGATTGGGTGAAGCGCGCAAGATCGCTCATTTCCGAGCAGCGGGAAGCTCTCACCGGGGCGCTTTCCGCGCTTGGGCTTACCGTCTGCCCGTCGAAGGCGAATTATCTGCTGTTTCGCGCGCCGGTCGGGCTGGACGAGGCTCTGCGGCGCGAAAAAATCGCCATCCGCAACTGCGAAAATTACGCAGGGCTTTGCCCCGGCTGGTACCGGATCGCCGTGCGGCTGGCGAAAGAAAATGAAGCGCTGGTGAACGCCATCCGGCGCGCTTTGGAGGATTTATCATGGCACTGAATATCATGCTGCAAGGAACCATGTCCAACGCAGGAAAGAGCCTTCTTGCCGCGGGGCTGTGCCGGATTTTCCGGCAGGACGGCTATCGCGTCGCGCCCTTTAAAAGCCAGAACATGGCGCTCAATTCCTTCATCACAAAAGACGGCGGGGAAATGGGAAGAGCCCAGGTCGTACAGGCGGAGGCCTGCGGCATTGCCCCCGATGTGCGCATGAACCCGATCCTTCTCAAGCCGACCACAGACGTCGGAAGTCAGGTCATTGTGGGCGGCAAGGTGCGCGGCAATATGCGGGCGATGGAGTATTACGCAAAAAAGCGGCAGTTTCTGCCGGACGTGATGCAAGCATACGAATCTCTCGCGGCGGAGAACGACGTGATCGTCATTGAGGGCGCGGGCAGCCCCGCCGAAATCAACCTCAAGCAGGACGATTTTGTGAACATGGGTCTAGCCAGGCTCATCGACGCGCCGGTGCTTCTCATCGGAGACATTGACCGCGGCGGCGTCTTTGCCCAGCTCTACGGCACCATCGCGCTTCTGGAGCCGGACGAACGCGCGCGCGTCAAGGGCACGATCATCAACAAATTCCGCGGCGACCGGACGATTCTGGAGCCCGGTCTTCGTCAGCTCGAAGCGCTCTGCGGCGTGCCGGTGGCGGGCGTGGTGCCGTATGCACCGGTGGACATTGACGACGAGGACAGCCTATCGGCGCGCTTTACAAAAAACACCGCGCGAAAGCTTCTGGACATCGCCGTTATCCGCCTGCCGCGCATCTCGAATTTTACCGACTTTTCGCCCTTCGAGCGCTATGAGGGCGTCTCGCTTCGGTATATAGACAGAGTTTCCTCTCTCGGCGCGCCCGATCTGATATTGCTCCCCGGCACGAAGAGCACGATCGCGGACTTGCAGTGGCTGCGCCAGAGCGGGCTCGAGGCCGCGATTTTAAAGGAGGCTGCGCGCGGAACGCTTGTTTTCGGCGTCTGCGGCGGGTATCAGATGCTTGGCCGCTCGATCTGCGACCCCGATGGCGTGGAGACCGCCGGTGAAACGGAAATTCGCGGCATGGGGCTTCTTCCGGTGGACACGGTCTTTCGCGGCGAGAAGGTTCAAAGGCAGACCCGGGGCGTTTTTTCCGGCGTCTGCGGCATGCTCGCAGGACTGAACGGCCTTTCCTACGAGGGGTATGAGATTCACATGGGACGAAGCGAAAAAAGCCTTCCGCCTCTCATCGGAAGCGGCAGCGTCTACGGCAGCTACGTCCACGGGATTTTTGACGCGCCCGGCATTGCAGACGCCATTTTAACGGCCATCTGCCGCATGCGTAGCTTCGATCCTGCCGCGCTCGGCGCGTTCGACGTGCATGCATACAAAGAGCGGCAGTATGACCTTCTGGCAGACACCGTCCGCGCCGGGCTCGACATGGACTTTGTCTACCGCGTTCTGCGCCGGGAAATTTAACCCGCTGTCCCGCGGCACGTCTTTCCTTTTGTAAGCAGAAACAGGACCCGAAACCCGTCTTACGGGCTTCGAGTCCTGTTTTCGCATATTTCGCAGTTCTTCTTTGTGCCGAAAATGCAGCGCTTCGCAGCGTCCGACGTCCCGGAGGCTTTCGCCGTGTCTTTATATGGCCAAATTTGCCCAACGTATCCGGCTTAATATCCATTGACATATAAAGAGGGAACGTCTTCTGTCTGAATCCGTCAGGCAAATGCCTGTGTAGCCGTTCGTCTTCGGCTCGATGAAACGGGAAGAACTTTACCGAACGAAATACCGCTCAGAGCAAGAACTCAGAGCGGCGGTCACAGAATATATCAGATTTTATAATGAGAGCCGTCTGCACGCAAAAAAGGAGCCCAATGGGCTCCTTTTTTCGCAGTGGTTTCTCAGGCATATGCACAAAGCAATGGGGGAATCGGGGAAAAAGCGGAGCATCAGCCTTTGTCCTTCATATAAAGCGGGTTGCGGGAGAACCAGGTATCGATGATCCGGTAGGGAGACTTCGGCGTGATGAGGCTCACCACAACGGTCAGAACCAGCGAGACAATGACGCCGATGACGATCGGCTCCATGCCCATCTTCCAGTTGACAACACCCATGCCGTTGAGCAGGTATGTGGCAAGGCCGCCGACCATACCGGCCAGAGCGCCCCATTCGTTGGCGCGCATCCAGTAAAGGCCGAGCATCAGGGGGATGTAGAATGCGGAAACCATGCCGCCGACCGCATAAATAACGACGTTCTGGAGGTTATCGGGCGGGGTCAGGGACAGGACGAAAATAACCAGCGTAATGATGATGGTGGAAGCCGTGGTCAGGTTCTTCATGGTCTTGGGCTTTGCGTCGGGCTTGATGACGGACTGATACAGATCCTTCACGACGGCAGCGCTCATAACGATAACCATGGTACCGACCGTAGACTGCAAGGCGCCGACAACGCCGGCCAGCGTGAGGCCCGCGACCCAATGCGGCAGCGCAGCGACTGCGAGCGTGGGAAGCGCATAGTCGGAGACGGCCAGGTCGGGGAATGCGTTGCGGATGGTACCGGCCAGCAGCGACAGGCTGAGGCTCCAGACCGCGACGAGCACGACGCCGATCTTGATGGCGGTGTTCATCTTGCGGGTGCTGTTATAGGACATGCAGCCGATAACGGCGTGCGGATAGCCGGGATTGAAGAAGCCGAACGTCAGGAAGTAGCTCAGAACCAGCAGCGGGCTGTAGAGCGCCTTGCCGGAGACGAGGTCCGGGTTCATTTCCGCGAGGTTGCGGAACGCCTGCTCGCCGCCGCAGTAGCCGAAGCCGAGGAACAGCAGCAGGAAGCACGCCAGCGTCATGACGCAGCCCTGAATGACGGTTGCTGCCGCAACGCCCTGCAGGCCGCTGAACGCGGCGAGGACCATGACGACAATGGTGAACGCCAAAAGGCCGACCCAGTACGGGATACCGGTCATGACCTCAAAGAGACGGCCGCCGCCGATGAACTGCGAGGCGGTGTAGTAGCCGACGAAGACGAGCAGAACCAGAGACGCAATGACAGCGAGAAGCTTATTGTTGTTGTAGCGGTCAAACAGCAGGCCGACAAAGGACGAAACCTTCGAGCGGCGCGAGACGATCGCAACCTTTTTGCCGATGACGCCGAGCACCATCAGATTCATGAGCATCTGGCCGGGAACAACTGCCGCCCAGGAAAGGCCGCCGCTGTAGATCTTGCCGGGGGAGCCGACGAAGGTGCCAGCCGAACAGATGCCGGCCGCGACCATCATCGCAACGAGCAGCGCACCCATGGCGCGTCCGCCGGTATAGAAGTTGTCGGTGAATTCGCCCTTCTGCTT